>CAIZGT010000309.1 GCA_903932545.1 uncultured Rhodospirillales bacterium | reverse complement strand
TGTCAGCACGCCGATTGGCCTGCGCGACAGGGCGCTGATTGCGCTGATGGTGTTCAGCTTCGCGCGGATCGGCGCGGCCCTCGGGATGAAGCGGGAGGATGTGTACATCCAGAACCGCCGGTCATGGGTGCGGCTGCAAGAGAAAGGCGGCAAGGCGCACGCCATGCCCTGCCATCACAGTCTGGAGGCATATTTGCACGCCTACCTTGATGGGGCCGGTTTGGCTGACGATCCGAAGGGGGCGCTGTTTCCGACCATCGCGCGCGGCACTGGCAAGCTCAGCCGCACCCCCCTGCCCCAGGATGGTGCCTATGTCATGGTCCGCCGCCGGGCGCTGGCGGCCGGCATAGCCACCAAGATCGGCAACCATAGTTTTCGGGCAACCGGCATCACTGCGTATCTGAAGAACGGCGGCACGCTCGAAAAAGCCGCCGTGATGGCCAACCATGCCAGCACCCGCACCACGCAGCTTTACGACAGGCGGCGTGATGATATCAGCCTAGATGAGGTGGAGCTGATTAGGGTGTGACGGTCGAGACACCGCACGCTTCAGATCGCGCCAAAACAGCATAATCGAAATTACCCTAATCCGGATTATCCTATAGTTCGTCATTCAAAACAAAAAGTTTGTCCGTTTAGGCAACAATCCGCGCCAGGACAGGCGAAGGCTATGTCTCGCCCTATGTGTTCGGCTTCGCTCTGCTAAAAGGTTACAGGGCAACCTTCATCGTGACGTCGAACGCGTCATATTCCGCCCGTAGTCCCTCTTTGTCGCGATCCAATAAGCCTGCCGCCTCAAGGGCCGCCACGTCCTCATGCACGCGGCGGTAATTCCGACCGAGTGTCATGGATAGGGCGCGGATATTCTTCGCTGGGCTTTGGTGGATGTGGCGCAGCAGCTCAAGTCGCTTGGGGGACAACACCCTCACCATCGTCTCCCAGGTCTCGAAGCTGATGTGCTTCTCGTTGACCTCCTCCCCCTGCTCCATACGGTGCCAGGCCGAGATCGCGCGCGCGCCGATATCATCGAGGGTTTCCCCGACATGAACCCGAAGTTCCTTGCCCATCAGTCCTGTCCCCTTTCCCGGCGAACGTCCGCGAGGAAGTCCGCGATCAGCGTCTCAATATCTTTGAACGTGTAGGCTTCCTCGCGCTCGCCATAATGCCGATGATCACCCTTGCCGCGTTCATTGTCATAAAGCACCACGCGCTCACCTGGCCGACCATAGAAGCAGGAATATTTAAACCTATGCTCCGAGGGTGGAACGGGTTCTGCCACCTCCCACACCCGGATACGCATGATCGATCCGTCTTCAAAGAGCCGCGTTGTGTCCGATTCCTTCCGAGCCTTCGGCAAACCCACGCACTCTCTCTATTGCCTATAATGTCATATTCTAGAAGGGCTGGGGAGGCAATAAATTATTGCCTAAAATGTCGTAATTTGACCGCAGAGCAGCCCACGGCGGCGCACCCGGATTCGGGGCATTTAGTGTTATTTTATGAGATGGTTCGAACTGGAGGTTTTTATGCAGAATGTCGAACGCCTCAGTATCACCCTACCCACCGACATGGTTCGCCTGATCCGCAGCAAGGTCGCGGGAGGTGGCTATACCTCCAACAGCGATGTAATTCTCGAAGCCATGCGTGCTTGGCTGGCGCAAGAGGAACTGCGAGCCGCACGCCTCAACGGTATCCGTGCGAAGATTGCAGAAGCTGACGCGGACCCGCGCCCCTCGCTTAGCGAAGGCGACGTCGAGCGGCATTTTGCGACTCACCTGAAAAAATCCGCCAAACGACGTGGATAGCATGCTCCATGCTTGCCTACCCATTCGACACGTTCGTGATTTGTTCTCACGCGCGCAACAGGAAGTCTTTTCGTTCATTATGGCCGGTCCGCCCGTTTGGTCTGAATAGCCCGCCCGTTTAGTCTGAATCAGCCGCCCGTTTGGTCTGAACGACTCGCCCACTTGGTCTGAATCAGAGCCGTTTTCCAGCATAAAATCAGTATGTTACGATGCCTGAAATTGAAGTTAAGAGAAATTAGAACTTTCCGCTGTGGATAACTCTAGCTGTGGAAAACCCCAAACTCGCCCAGCAGCCAAGGGAATGGCTTCCAGGCGAGAGATTTTCAAGAAAAGCGGGCAACTCAGCGGAAAAAGGAAAGAAAGAAGCTTACAAGAGGAACCCGTCACCAAATGGGTAAATTCTTCAAAGTTTCGAACCCGACAAAGGCACGGTAATTCAGACTAAACGGGCGGGTATCCGCGCTTCCGAGATAGCTTTTAATTCAGACTAAGTGGGCGTACATCCGAAGCAATCTGAGATAATTCAGACCAGACTTGTTATGATATCCTGGTCCTGCTATCGGTTGAGGCATGAGTACCAGCCTCACAGCCGCACAAAAGACCAATTCAACGGGCTTTCCGAAACCTTCGGAACTGATCGAGATCACTGGTGCACACCAGCTCGAAGCCGCTGACCGTGCCATTCAGAATATGCTTTTTCAGTACGCGCACGACAGCGGCAGGATGACAGCCCCCGATGCAGAATGGGAGCTAACCTTCTCAGATATTCGCCGAGCACTCTCAAAGCACGAATCAAACGATCGTGTCAGAGCCAGCCTCGACAAGCTGATGAACATTCAGGTTGTGGTGCATTACCTATCAGGACGTGGCGAGCCGCGCACGATGAAGACCCACCTGCTGGAATTTACTGACACCGACGACAAGGACGGTGACAGCGCAACCGTCCGCTTCGGAATTCCAAACAAACTCCGGACGGCGCTGGCGCGGTCAAACAGATGGGGCCGGGTTCGGTGTGAAGTGACGTATGCGATGAGCAGTAAATACGCGATCGCATTGTATGAACTGGTGTGCCTGCGGATCAACCTCAACACATGCGTTGAGGCGTTCCCAATCAATCGCTTCCGAGAACTGCTGGGCGTTCCACCCGGTGCCTACTCTGACGGTCAGGACTTTCGCCGCAAAGTTATCGAGCCCGCCACGCTAGAAGTGAACCGGCTCTCCGACATGCATGTGGATATCGAACTTCGGCGTAAGCATGCGCGCGCGGCAATCCACGAGGTGGTGGTGGCGTGGCGAAAGCAGGAAGGCGACGAGTTCCGGGCATCTATGCAAGAACGGGATCGAAGCAAAATCGGCCGCAAGGCAAGGCTCCGAGGTAAAGTGGAAACCGCGATCGCTATCAGAACGATCAGTTAATGCGGCTGTCCGTGGCCATTGCATCCGGCAATCCTTGAGCCAGCAAACGGCATCCGACCGAACTGATGGCAATTTTAGCTCGCTTG
>CAIZGT010000308.1 GCA_903932545.1 uncultured Rhodospirillales bacterium | reverse complement strand
TTGCGCAAGAACAAGACCGCCGTGACCGTGTTCCTCGTCAACGGCGTCAAGCTCCAGGGCATCATCACCTGGTTCGACAATTTCTCGGTGCTGCTGCGCCGTGATGGTCATACGCAGCTTGTCTATAAGCATGCCATCAGCACGGTGATGCCGGGTGCGCCGATCCAGTTGTTCGACGGTGCCAAGGTTGAAGGTGCCGCCACTGTTGCAGGTGCCGCTATGGCGGCCAGCCCAGCCAGTGTGGGGCCATCAACTTTAACGCTGCCCCGCCGGGAGACTGAGACTGACTGATTATTCCCGGTTGAACTCCCCCCAGCTCAACGGCGGGGAGAGCCAGGCTGCCAAACCCGGCCCACAATCCGGCCCAACGCGTGCCGCGCCCACACGCGCGGCAGTTATCCTGCCGTGGGAGCGTCTAGAACGTCCAGATGCCGCCCGGGCGAGTGAGGCGCGTCTTGCTGAAGCGGTTGGATTGGCTGCAGCGATTGGCTTGGTTGTGGTCCATACAGCGATTCTGCCTTTGCGCGCCAAACGCTCCGCCTCGCTGCTCGGGACCGGGCAAATTGAGGCGCAAGGGCAGGAAATCGCGGCGCGGGGTGTGACAGTGGCAATCGTGGATAGCCAGCTTTCTCCCGTGCAACAGCGCAACCTTGAGAAGGCGTGGGCCTGTAAGGTGATCGACCGTACCGGGTTGATTCTCGACATTTTCGGTGAACGGGCCACCACCAGCGAAGGTGCGTTGCAGGTTGAATTGGCGCATCTGAGTTATCAGCGTTCGCGGCTCGTGCGGTCTTGGACCCATTTGGAGCGGCAACGCGGCGGGTTCGGCTTCCTCGGCGGGCCAGGTGAGACGCAGATTGAAGCGGATCGGCGGTTGATTGATGACCGCATGGTGCGGTTGAAGCGCGAACTTGAACAGGTGCGCCGCACACGCGGCCTGCACCGGAACGCTCGCAAACGCATCCCGTTCCCCACCGTTGCATTGGTGGGCTACACCAACGCGGGCAAATCCACCCTGTTCAACGCCCTAACCGGCGCTGAGGTGATGGCGAAGGATTTGCTGTTCGCAACGCTTGACCCCACGATGCGCGGGATCAGCCTGCCATCCGGACGGCGCGCGATTTTGTCAGACACGGTGGGGTTTATCTCCGAACTGCCAACCGAACTCGTCGCCGCCTTCCGCGCCACGCTGGAGGAGGTGTCGGAGGCCGACATTATCTTGCACGTGCGTGATATTTCGCATCCCGACACCGACGCGCAGCGCGCTGATGTGGAAGCGGTGTTGCAGGGCTTGGTGAGCGACGGCACGTTGGATGCAAATTGGCGTGATCGTATGATCGAAGTGCTGAACAAAGCCGATCTGCTGGGGGGCGTTGCCGAAGTGCAGGCCAAAACCGGCATGATCGCGGTCTCGGCCATCACCGGGGAGGGGTTGCTCGACCTAGCCCAATTGGTTGATGCGCGGATCGCGGCGGGCATGGTGCTGTGCGAATACCGCCTGCCGGTGTCTGATGGTGCCAAGCTGGCGTGGCTGTATCAGCATGGCGAAGTGGTGGCGCGCGAAGACAATGAGGAACTGATCTCGCTCAGTGTTCGCCTGCTGCCCGCCGATCAGGCGCGGTTTGAGCAGGGTTGAGCATGTTCACCCGCGCCAAATTGCTCACACTCGCCGACATTCTGGCCGAAGCCTCACGCATTGAGATTATGCCGCGCTTTCGCCAACTTGGTGAGGGGGCAATCCGTGCCAAAACCGGACCACTTGATTTGGTGACGGATGCGGATGAGGCGGCGGAGCGGCTGATCACCGCGCGCTTGCAAGCGGCGTTTCCCGGCTGTTTGGTGATTGGCGAAGAGGCGGCGAGTGCTGATTTCAGCATTCTGGACGGGATGATGCAGGCCGATCTCGCCTTCGTGGTTGATCCGGTGGACGGCACCAGCAATTTTGCCAATGGGATGAATTTATTCGCCTGCATGGCCGCTGTGCTGGTGCGCGGTGAGGTGTTGGGCAGTGCGATATTCGACCCGGTGGGGCGCGATTGCGCGCTGGCGTTGCGCGGCGAAGGGGCGTGGATGCAAGCCGAGAGCGGCATCACGCGGGATTTGCAGGTGGCGGCGGCGGTGCCGGTGGCGAAGATGAATGGCGGCGCATCGTGGCGGTTTTTGCCCGGCGATCAGGCGGCGCGCGTTGCGAAGAACTTGCCGAAAGTGGCGGCGAGTTTCGTCTATCGCTGTGCCGGACAGGAATACCGGCTGCTGGCGCAAGGTGGATGTCATTATTTGTTCTACGGGCGGTTATATCCGTGGGACCACGCGCCGGGCTGGATTTTGCACCAGGAGGCGGGCGGGTATTCGGCGCATCATGATGGCTCGGCGTATCGGGCGGATAATATTCATGGCGGGCTGATTTGTGCGCCGGATGAGGCGAGTTTTGTGGCTTTGCGAGAGGCGTTGTTGGGATAAAGCGATGGGTTGCTCAACGGCATTCCACCCTACGGACCGAGCAACTCCAAAACTCCGCGCGCCGCTGCGACTGAGGGCAATTCTCCCGACGGTCGCAGGCCCGCCATCACCGCCGCAAATCCGTCGCGCTGAGCCTGGGCCATCGCCTTGTCGCGGATCAACGCTAGGACCGTTTCGGCCAAAATCTCCGGCTTGCAGCGTTCTTGCAGCAATTCCGGCACCAATTCGCGACCGGCGAGGATGTTGACCATGGCCACATGTGCCACCTTGATCATGCGCCGTGCCATCATCGCGGTGAGCGGATTGACCCGATACGTGACTGCCATCGGCACGCCTGCGAGGGCGAGTTCGAGCGTTGATGTGCCGGATTTGGTCAGAGCGGCTGCGGCAGCGGCATAGGCATCGTGCTTGTCGTCCAATTCGGTGACGATCAGCGGCTGCACCGCCCAGGTGGAAGTGGCCGCGCGCACCGTCTCAGCCACCGCACTCGCCACCGGCACCACCGCCACCAGGTTGGGGATGTGGGCGCGCAACAAAGCGACGGTTTCGGCGAACACCGGCAGCAGGCGCGGCACTTCGCTGCGGCGGCTGCCGGGCATCAGGATCAGCACTGGAGCGGTGTCGGCCAAGCCGTGGCGCGCACGGAAGCGGGCGGCGTCGCCTTGATCGGCGCCAGATTCCAGCACCGGATGGCCGACGAAGCGGCCTTCGATGCCGTGCTGGGCGAACCAGGCCGGCTCGAAGGGCAGCAGGCAGAGCAGGCGGTCCCACAGGCCAGGGAATTCATGCACGCGCTTGGGCTTCCAGGCCCAGACCTGCGGTGCGACATAGTGCACGCGCTTGATCTCGGGCAGCGCCTTGAGCACGCGCAGGCAGAAGCCAGGGCTGTCGATGGTGACGAGGAGGTCTGGCGGGTCGGCCTTGAGGGCTGCGATGGTCTCACGCAGGCGGCGGCGCAGGCGGCGGATTTTGGGCAGGACTTCGAGCAGTCCCATCACCGCCAGTTCTGCCATCGGGAACAGCGTGGTGAAGCCTTGCTCGGCCATGCGCGGCCCGCCGATGCCGCCGAAGGTGATATCCGGACGGCTCGCCCGGATGGCCTGGATCAACCGCGCGCCCAACACGTCACCGGATTGCTCCCCGGCGATGATGGCGATGCGGGTCATGCGAACGCCGCCAGTGGCGAGATCGGCGGGATCAAGGGGTGATCGCGGTGATTGCGGACGGCCCCATCTTCGCGCACGGCCGCGAGACAGGTCGGGTCGAGATCGACGATCAGCCATTCATGCGCATCCATCTCGCCTTCTGCGACCACGCCATCGGGCGCAAAGCCTCGGTCCACTGGGCCATAGACACCAGCGCACCCACAATTTTCATCCAACGTCGCCATCGCCGGAGCAGCACCCACGGTGGGGGCGAGAGCGACGAAGCACTGGTTTTCCATCGCCCGCGCCCGTGCGGCAATACGCACTCGGTTAAACCCGGCCAGCGTGTCGGTGCAGGACGGGGCGAGGATGAGCCATGCCCCGGCTTGGACCTGGGCACGGACCAGCGACGGGAATTCCAGATCATAGCAGATTGCGATGCCGATGCGGCCCCATTGGGTTTCGAACACTCTCGGCGTGGTGCCGGGATTGATGCCCCAGAGTTCGGCCTCAAAGCGCGTCATCACATG
>CAIZGT010000307.1 GCA_903932545.1 uncultured Rhodospirillales bacterium | reverse complement strand
CGCACCCATTCCGCCGGCGTGTCGGTCGGAAATTCGTGATGTACGTAGCCGTGCGCGGCGACAGGGAAAATCTCCAGCGTTTGCCACGTCCCGTTGCCCGCGGTGTCGGCCTGGAGGGTAAAGTTCACGAGCGCGTTGCCGTTGGCGGCATCAAGAACAGCAATAGTAGCCCCCACAGCTTCTCCATAACCCGGCGTCCAACCAATATTCAATGAGGCGGTGTAGCCAGCTTTACGAAACTTAACATTTTTTCAGGTGTGAGCGAAACGAGTATTGATTCGATGACTTGCTCATATTCACCAATTAAAGCCCGCTCCGCGCGGCGTTCGGCGGAGTATCCGAACGGGTCACACGGTGTGCCGCGCAGAAAGCGCAGTTTTGCCAAGGGGCGAAACGCTGCTTCAACCCAGCCGCCAAAGGCGCGCTTTTGCCGCGCCCCGCTCTGCGGATCACGCTGGGTGAGCAACGGTGGGGCGAGATGAAAGGTAAGTTTCAACGGCCCCTCGAATTGGGCCGCCAGACCCCGGCGAAAGGCAGGGTCGGCGTAGAGCCTTGCGACCTCATATTCGTCCTTAATCGCCAACACGCGGTGATAGCCGCGCGCCACCGCCTCGGTCAGTGCTGTGCCGCCAGAGGTGAGAGGAACCTCCACAGCCCGCACATGCTCGATGAGGCGCAGGTATCGCCGCGCCAACCGCTGGCCCTGATAGGCGCGCAGATGCGTGGCTCTGGTGGCGATGATTTCATCCAAAGCGGGTGGTGCCGCCGAAGATGGGTCAATCCCGGCCAGAGTCGCGACACCAGGCAAATCTTCGACCGCTTGCCGCCCCCAGGCGAAGGCCGCCAGATTTTGTGCCACTGACGTGCCGTTCAGCGTGATCGCGCGCTCCAGGCTGGCGCGCGACAGTGGGATCAGTCCACGTTGCCACGCATACCCCAGCAGCAGCGGATTGGCGGCGATTGCGTCTCCGAGCAGGGCAATGGCAAGGGAGGTGGCATCCAGCATGTGTAGATGGGCTGGCGACACCGCATCGGCGACGCTTCTCCGGATGGCAGCGATCGGCAAATCATAGCTGGAGTCGCGCACAAAATCGGCTGTGGTGGTGGCATGAGTGTTGAGCACGACTTGCGCATGGTCGGTGCGCAAGGCTTGCAGACCGTCTCGCGAGACTGCGACCACCAGATCGCAACCCAGCAGCAGATCGGCCTGATGCACCCGCAATCCTTGTAATTCAGAAGCAGTGCGGGCGAGGCGGATATGGCTGAACACCGCGCCGCCCTTCTGTGCCAACCCCATCTGGTCGAGCACGGAGACCGCAATTCCGTCCAGATGCGCCGCCATGCCAATCAAGGCGCCGATTGTGACAATGCCGGTGCCGCCGACGCCTGCCACCATCAGGCCGAATGTCTGTTGCAAGACGGGCGGCGTTGGCTCAGGTAGATTGCCCAACGGCGGTTGCAGCGAGGCGCCACGGCGCAGGCGGGCACCTTCGATGGTGACGAAACTCGGACAAAACCCCTGCACACAGGACAAATCGCTGTTGCAGGCGGATTGGTCGATCTGGCGTTTCGTGCCGAATTCGGTTTGCAAAGGCGTGACAGCCACGCAGTTCGAGGCGTGCGAGCAATCGCCGCAGCCTTCGCACACTGCCGGATTAATGTAGGCGCGCGACACGGCCGCCGCCAATGTGCCGCGCTTGCGGCGACGCCGCTTTTCGCTGGCACAGACTTGGTCATAGATGATCACGGTACATCCGGCCACGTCACGCAACCGCTTCTCGACCGCTTGCAATTCGGCGCGCGGGAACACGCCAACGCCGGGTGCGAAGCCGGTTTCGCCGTCGAATCGGGCGGGCTCTTCCGCCACCACGGCGATGCGCGCCACGCCCTCGGCGGCCAATTGGCGCGTGAGTTGCGGGACGCTCAAGATGCCGTCGATATGTTGGCCGCCGGTCATGGCCACGGCGTCGTTGAATAGGATTTTGTAGGTGATGTTTACCCGCGCACTCACCGAGGCGCGGATGGCGAGGATGCCGGAGTGGAAATAGGTACCGTCACCCAGATTGGCGAACACATGGCGTTGTGTTGTGAACGGTGCCTGCCCAATCCAGGCGACACCTTCACCGCCCATCTGGCTGAATGTATCCGTCGCGCGGTCCATCCACAGCGCCATGTAGTGGCAGCCGATTCCGGCCATTGCACGGCTGCCGTCGATCACTTTGGTGGAGGTGTTGTGCGGGCAGCCGGCGCAGAAATACGGCGTGCGCAAGGCTTCGGAGACAATTGCCGCCGACGCGGCGCGCTTTGCACAGAGCGCGGCAACACGTTCGGCGATGCTGGTGTCTTTGAGCAGCAGCGCGAGCCTGGCTCCCAACGCGATGGCGATATCGATCGGGGTGAACTCGCCATCACGCTTGAGCAGAGGCGCGCTATGCTCATCGGTTTTGCCGACCACGCGCGGGCGGGTGGCGAGGTTGAACAGCGTGTCGCGGAGTTGGGTTTCGATCAGCGGGGATTTCTCCTCCACCACCACAATCTCCGCCAACCCTTCGGCAAAACGGCGCAGGGTGGTTGGATCAGCAGGCCAGACCAATGCGAGTTTGAGCAGCCGGACCTCGCGCTCATCTGCCCCCAGCAACGTTAGAGCCGCCCTGGTGTCGTGATAGGATTTTCCGGCGGTGACGATGCCGAGCCGCGCGCGCTCACCTGCGAGTTCCAGCCGGTCAAGCCGGTTGGCGCGGGCATAATCCTGTGCGGCTGGTAGCCCGTGGCGATACAGCCTGATCTCCTGCTCCAGCGGCACATCATGGGCGCGGATGTTGAGGTCGGGCCATGTCTCGCCGGGAAACACCGGGCGGAAATTGTCGAGTGAGAAGGCCACAGAGGCTGAGCTGTCCACCACATCGGACACTGTTTTGAAGCCGATATAGCGGCCTGACCAGCGCGACATTGCGAAGCCGTGCAAACCGAGATGGAGAATATCTGCCACATCGGCAGGCACCAAAACCGGGATGCCGCCGGCGGCGAAGGCGGGCTCGCTCTGATGTGGCACGGTGGAGGATTTGCAGCCGTGGTCATCCCCCGCCACCAGCAGCACGCCGCCCGCTTGTGCGGTTCCGGCGAAATTGGCGTGCTTGAACACATCGCCCGCCCGGTCCACGCCTGGCCCTTTGCCATACCACAGCGCGAACACCCCTTCGACGGTGGCGGCAGGATATAACGTGGTTTGCTGGGTGCCCCAGACAGCAGTTGCGGCAAGCTCTTCGTTAAGGCCGAAGCGGAAATGCACTCCCGCCTGCTCAAGCTGGGCGCTGGCGGCCGTCATGTTCTGATCCACAGCCCCCAATGGTGAGCCGCGATAACCGCTGACGAAGCCCGCAGTGTTGCGGCCGTCCCGTTGATCTACTGCCGCTTGCAGCAGCATTAGGCGCACCAAGGCCTGGGTTCCGGTGAGGTAAAACCGATCAGTTTGGACGTTGAACTTGTCGTTGAGAGAGACCGTGCGTTGCGCCACGTTGCCGCCTCCTGCCCTTGTTTCGATCAAGGCTAGGACAGCGAAACTGCCATTTCCAAGCAGCGAATGCTGCATAAGAAAATACGCAGTAACACTGCGTGGGATGACGGATGCGCAGGCAGCTTTAACAAGTCCAGCACAGTGTCGCGTAATATTATTACGCTGCACTGCACCAAATTACTTGCCAAAATTAAGCCTTGCTGGGTTCCAGCACCACCAACTCGGCACCCTCCCCCACCATGTCTCCCACCGCGCCATTGATCGCCGTCACCACGCCTGGGTGTGGGGCGGTGAGGGTGAGTTCCATCTTCATCGCCTCCATCACGACCAGTGTTTGACCTTTGGTGACAGCGTCGCCAATTGCCACCAGCACAAAGGCAATGCGGCCTGGGATTGGCGCGATAACGCGGCCCGGCCCGCTGATGGCGGCGCGCGGGGGGGATAGCATATCGACGCGGCTGAACACCCGGTTCAAGCCGTTGCGTATCACCACGATGCGGCCGGCATCGTGCAGCACTGTGAGGCGATGCAGCGCGCCATCAAGCCTGATGCCGCCTTGGACGCGCTCGGCGGTGTGTGCCGCACCGCCCCACGTCAGAGCGCCATCTGGCCTTGCGGTGATCGCAAAGATCATCTCGCCCGATTGCAGTTGCACGCGCCGCAATAGCGGTAGATTGAGCCGCCAGCCGTCGCGGGCGGACCATGGATCGGCGTCGGGCTCATCTTGTGCCAGTATGGCCAGTGCCGCGGCTGCCAGGGAAATTGGATCAGCTTCGGTCTCGGCGGCGAGCAGATGCGGACGGCGGGCGATGAAGCCGGTTTCAACGTCACCAGCGGCGAAATCCGGCTCGGTGATGATGGCGCGGAGCAGGCCGAGATTGGTCTGCACGCCGACCACTTCGCACGACGCCAAGGCGCGTTCGAGCTTGCGGCGCGCGGTTTCGCGGTCTGCGCCGTGGGTGATGATCTTGG
>CAIZGT010000306.1 GCA_903932545.1 uncultured Rhodospirillales bacterium | reverse complement strand
GGGCGCGCGATGTCACCTGAGAGGAGCAGGCCGATATTGCGGATAACCAGCTTGGCGTTGGGATTAACAGCGGATGCGACGTCGTGAGCCATGGCTTTTTCCTCGTGTAAACGCGCGGTTGGCTACACCGCCAAATATCGTTGATGCGCCTCGGCATCTTGCTCCAGGGCCTTGACTGTTCCAGTCCAGACGGCCCGGCCACTTTCCAGCACCACCGCCTGTGTTGCGATGCGCGCGGCGAAGTGCAGGTTCTGCTCAGCCAACAAAATGCTGAGTCCTTCAGACCGCAGTGCCCCAATGGCTGTGGCCATCTGTTCGACAATCAGCGGCGACAAGCCCTCGCTCGGCTCATCCAGCAACAATAGCTTTGGATTGCCCATCAGCGTGCGGGCAATCGTGAGCATCTGCTGCTCTCCGCCGCTCATCCGCCCGCCAAGCCGCTCGCGCATCGTGCCGAGATTGGGGAACAGCTCGAACAGCCGCTCTGGTGTCCAAGGACGCAGCCCGTCACGTGTGGCTTGGCGGCCGATATCAAGATTTTCCATCACCGTGAGATCGGCGAAGATCCGACGCTCTTCCGGCACGTAGCCGATCCCGAGTTTAGCACGCCGGAATGCCTCAACTCTCGTGATATCAATCCCTTGGAACAGGATTTGCCCGCTGACAGGTCGCACCAATCCAATCAGGGATTTCATTAGGGTGCTTTTGCCCGCGCCGTTGCGCCCAAGCACAACAACGGTCTCACCAGCCGCCATGCTGAATCCAGCGTCGTGTAGGATATGTGCTTGGCCGTAGAAGCTGTTCAGGCCTGATACGTCCAGCATCAATGCCCTCCGCTGGTTTGGCCTGTGCCAAGATAGATGGCGCGGACCTGTGGATCAGCGCGGATGGCTTCGCCATCTCCCGTGGCGATCAGCTCGCCGCGCGCCAAAACCGCGATCCGATCAGCCAAGCCGAACACGACGTCCATATCATGTTCCGTGAACAGCACCGCCAAGCCGCGCTCGGATGCGATGCTGCGGACAAGTTGCATCAGTGCAACCCGCTCTCGTGGGGCCATCCCAGCGGTCGGCTCGTCCATCAACAAGAGACGGGGGGCAGCCGCGAGTGCGATGGCAAGTTCGAGGCGTTTGAGATCGCCATAGGCCAGCACCCCGGTTGCCCGCTCGGCCTGTCCGGCCAGCCCGACTTGGGTCAAGAGAGCATCCGCACCTGCTGCATCGAAGCGAGACGCCGGGCGCCACCAACGCCCGGTTTCACGCCGATGTGCCATGAGGGCGAGTTGCACGTTTTCGCGCGCTGTCATCGAGGCAAAGGTAGCGGTGATCTGGAAGGTGCGCCCGACCCCGAGCCGACAGATCGCTCGCGGGGAAATGCCAGCGATTTCCTGTTGTCCGAGCAACACAGAGCCGCCATCGGGTGGAAGTTGGCCGCCAACCATATTGAAACAAGTCGATTTGCCGGCGCCGTTCGGTCCGATGAGCGCGAACATCTCGCCCGCCGCCACGGCAAACGACACGTCCTTCACCGCAGCGACGCCGCCGAAGGATTTGCGCAAATTGGTGACGGCCAACACGTTCATGAGCGCCGCATCCTGCGTTGCACCGCGCCTGCAATCCCTTCTGGAAAGGCGATCACCAGGAACACGATCACCAGCCCAAGCACCAGCCGCCAAAGTTCGGTGATCCGCAGCAGGCCATCATAAAGCCCGGTATAGGCGAGCGCACCGACAATGGGGCCTGCGATGGTCTGCACGCCGCCGAGCAACACCATCAGCAGCGCGTCAACAGACCTTGGTATGCTCACATAGCCAGGGAATACGCTGCCCTTCATGAAGGTAAACACCGCCCCGGCCAGCCCTGCGGCGGCACCGGCAATTGTGAAGGCGACCAATCGGATGCGCTGCGTGTCCAGCCCAATGGCCTCCGCGCGCAGTGACGAATCCCGAGAGGCACGCAAAGCGTAGCCAAACGGCGAATACAGCACGCGTTGCAGCAAAAACGCGCCGCCAGCGCACAACGTCAAAGCGAGGAAATAATACGCAACTGGCCCAGACGCCCAAGCGGCGGGCCAAACCCCCAGAATGCCGTTGTCTCCACCGGTGACTTCAACCCACTGGAACGCCACGGCCCAGACAATTTGGGCGAAGGCCAAGGTGAGCATCGCCAGGTAAACGCCTGACAGCCGGACAATGAACGCGCCAAACAATCCAGCGGTTAAGCCCGCTGCAATCGGAGCAAGCATGATTGCCAACGGCATCGGCGTATTCAGAACGTGGGTGGATAGTCCCGCCGCGTAGGCTCCGATGCCGAACCATGCCGCGTGGCCGAAGCTTGCCATCCCGCCGGGTCCCATCATGAAGTGCAAGCTGGCAGCAAACAGGATTGCGACCAGTGCCTCGGTCAGGATCGACAGCAAATACGGACCGATCACGAAGGGCGCGATGATCGCC
>CAIZGT010000305.1 GCA_903932545.1 uncultured Rhodospirillales bacterium | reverse complement strand
GATGTCCGCATCCGCCGCGCTGATCTGCCAAGCGAGAACACCCAGGCCATTCTGCAACGCATGCAGTCCGAGCGGGAGCGCGTGGCGCGGCAGGCACGGGCTGAGGGGGCTGAGGCTTCCGCCCGCATCCGCGCCAACGCCGAGCGCGAGCGCACCGTTCTGCTCGCTGAGGCACGCGCGACGGCCAATAAATCGCGCGGTGAGGGTGAAGCGGTGGCGATTGCCACCTATGCCGACGCCTTCGAGCGAGATCCGCAATTCTTCCAGCTTTGGCGCACGTTGCAGGCCTATCGCGAGGCAATCCCGGCAGGCAACACCCGCCTCGTGCTGTCACCGCACGCCGATTTCCTCAAGCTGCTGGAACAAGCACCGCCCGCCACCCTGGCAGCGCAGTCGGCGCTCCCCAAATGAGCTATGTCGTGTTGAGAGGACTATCCCCTATGAAGCTCTCCTGCGCCCGCTGCTTGCGGCGGTGCTGGTGTTCACCGCAACCGCTAGCTTTGCCAAGCCCGCCCCAGACGGCTTTGCCGATCTGGCGGAAAAGCTGTTGCCCGGCGTGGTCAACATCGCCTCCACCCAGACCATCAAGGCTGGCGGTGGTGGCGGTGAAGACGGTATGCCCGACCTACCCTTCCCGCCCGGCTCCCCCATGGAGAAATTCTTCAAGGACTTCATGGACCGCAATCATCCCGGTGGCGGCAGCCCATCTGAGGGCCGCAAATCGCAAAGCCTGGGCTCGGGCTTTGTGATCGATGCTTCTGGCTACATCGTGACGAACAACCACGTCATCGACGGGGCCGATGAGATCAAGGTGATCTTGCAAGACAACACCACGCTCAAGGCCACATTGATCGGCCGCGATGAGCGGGTGGACGTGGCCTTGCTCAAGGTGGAGAGCGACAAACCGCTCACCCCCGTGCCGTTTGGTGACAGCGATAAAGCCCGCGTGGGCGATTGGGTGATCGCCATCGGAAACCCGTTTGGGCTTGGCGGCACCGTGACAGCAGGCATCGTCTCAGCGCGGGGCCGTGATATCCGCCAAGGTGCCTATGACGATTTCATCCAGACCGATGCCTCGATCAACCAGGGCAATTCCGGTGGCCCGCTGTTTAACATGAACGGCGAAGTGATCGGCATCAACACCGCCATTTACTCTCGCTCGGGCGGCTCGATTGGGCTGGGTTTCTCTATCCCGTCCAATCAGGCGAAGCTGGTGGTGGATCAACTGCGCAATTTCGGCCATGCCCGGCGCGGTTGGATTGGGGTGAAAATCCAGCAGGTCACGCCAGATATCGCCGAGAGCGTGGGACTGAAAGACCCCCTGGGCGCGATGATCGCGTCGGTTGACGAAAACGGCCCGGCCGCCAAAGGCAAGCTCACGGGCGGCGATGTGGTGCTGAAATTCAACGGCCAAGACGTGAAAGAAATGCGCAACCTGCCACGCATCGTCGCCGAGACCGAAATCGGCAAGGCGGTTCCGGTGGTGGTCTGGCGTGACGGCAAAAACGTGGCGCTGAGCGTCACCGTCGCCGAACTGCCAGACGACCCGAAAGAGGTGAAAACTGCCGCTGTCGTGCCACCGACCAAGCCCACCGGCAAGCCCACCGAAATCACAGGCACCGGAATCAAACTCTCCGATATCACCGCTGAATTGCGCACCAAATTCCAGTTGGCAGAAAACCAAAAGGGCGTGGTCATCACCGATGTCGCCCCGAAATCGGCTGCTTCGGAAAAGGGCCTCAAGCCTGGTGACGTGATTTTGGAAGTGCAGCAGGAGGAGGTCAAATCTCCGTCTGATGTGTCTGACCGTGTGACAAAATACCGCAAAGCCGGCCGCAAATCCGCGCTTTTGCTGGTCTTGACCGGAGATGGCACCCATTATGTGCCGTTGTCGTTGGAAGTGGCGAAGGGTTCAGGGGGCTAGGCGGATATCTTAGGGCGGATGGCGCTTTGCGCCTCCGCCCTAAGCCACCGTCAATCCGCCCAATATAACCGCATCGGATTGTCCACCAGCAAAGCCTTCTGCAATGCCTCCGTGGGGGCGATGCATGGGATGATGTTCACCAAACCACCATCATCTGGCACATGCGTCGTCATGTTCGGGTGCGGCCAATCGGTGCCCCACAGCACGCGGTCAGGATAGACTTCCACCAGTTTGCGGGCGAACGGCACGAAATCGTTGTAAAATGGCGGACCTTGCACCGAGAGCCGTTCTGGGCACGTCACCTTGCTCCAGATCTTCTTGTTGTTGCCCATCAGGTCCACAAAACGCCGGAAATCCGGGTGATCCACGCCATTCGCTATTTCAGGCCGCCCCATGTGATCCACCACAGTCACCGTTGGCAATTCGTTGAGGAACGGCGTGAGATCGGCCAGATCCGGCGCTTCGAAATACACAACTATATGCCAGCCGAGGGCCGCGACCTTATCGGCGATACCGAGGAACACCGATTTCGGCGTGGCATCCACCAAGCGTTTAACAAAGTTGAACCGCACGCCGCGCACGCCAGCCTCATGCATCTCAGCCAATTCATCATGGGTGATGTTCGGCCCCACCGAAGCAATGCCGCGCGCCAGACCGTCTGAGGATTTCAGCGCGTCCACCAAAGCGCGGTTGTCGTGGCCATGACACGTTGCCTGCACGATCACGTTGCGGGTGAAGCCGAGATAGTCGCGCAACGCAAACAGCGTCTGCTTCGGCGCATCGCACGGCGTGTATTTGCGTTGCGGCGCGTAGGGGAACACCGCTTCGGGCCCAAACACGTGGCAATGCGCATCCACCGCACCCGGCGGCGGCATATAAGTCGGTTTGGAGGGGTGGGGGTCAAACGGTTTGTAATTGGCGTCCATCTTCAGTCTCTCCCCCGTGGCAATGCACGCAAACATCATGGTCGTTGCGCGTCGATCGCCGGGCAACGACCATGACATTACGCTGCAATCAAACGTTTTCCAGCAACATCGTCCCGGCGCCGGTGTTGGAAATCGGAATGTGATAGCTCTCCAGCAGCTTCGTCACCCGCCCCTGCAAAGCGCCGCGCATCGCCAGCCAAAGGATGAATTCCGCCCCCTGCGCCCCCGCCTCCCGCACCAGCTCATGCGTGGTCAAATGGGCAAGATATTCTGGATCATCGACGATTTTTTCCATGCACATCAGATCGAACTTCTTGTTGATAAAGCCCGCCCGCGTGCCGTCCAACTGATGCGACAACCCGCCGGTGCCGACAATCACCACCTTCTCATCCGTCTGGAACGAGGCCACCGCGCGGCCGATCGCCTGGCCGAATTTGTAGCAGCGCAATGGCGTTGGAATCGGGTGCTGCACCGTGTTGATGCACACCGGGATAAACTTCACCAGCGCCTCGTCCGGCTTGCCCCAGAACAATTGCGACGGCACCGAGAAACCATGATCCACCGCCATTTCCTGGCAGGTGGTCACATCAAATTCCTCGGCCATCACCTCATTGATGATGTGCCACGACATCTCAGGATAGCCCTTGAACTTGCCGATGGTGGGAATGCCCCAGCCTTCATCCTGGTTCTCGTACTCAAACGCCGCACCGATGGCGAAGGTGGGCATCTTGTCGAGGAAGAAGTTCAGACCGTGATCATTGTAGATCACAATCGCCACATCCGGCTTCTTCTCACCCAGCCACTGATGAATCGGCGGGAAGGCCGAGAAGAACGGCTTCCAATACGGGTCTTCAAACAACTCGCGCGCATAGGCACTGCCCACCGAGGGAATATGCGAGGAGGTCAGCCCACCGATGATCTTGGACATTACACTTCCCCCTGCTTGACGAGCATTTCCTTGAACGCCGCAACACTCATGCCAGTCTGCTGGGCGCCAACATCTTGCACGGAGAGGCCAAAAATCCCGGCAAATTTGGCGAGATAGTAAATATTGCCGCCAGCATCGAGCAGGGCGAGCACATTGCGGGCACGGATGGCGGCTTTCTGCTGTTCATTAAGATGAAACGCATTCATGTAACCTTCCTCATCATACCGGAATGACTCACGGCTTGAGGCGGAATTGAATGAGAAACACATTTTGTTCAGCGCATAGCCCTTCATGGCCTGGGCACCATCAAACATAACCGTACCTGGGATGGCTAGGTCTATTGCCACTGTGGACATTTTCACACTC
>CAIZGT010000304.1 GCA_903932545.1 uncultured Rhodospirillales bacterium | reverse complement strand
TCGGCGGCGGCGTCACGCGGCAAACGGCATTGGCGCTGCGCGAGCGTTTGGCAGCGTTGGGCGTTCCACTGCTCACCACCTGGAATGGGGCAGATCGGATTCCCGATAATCATCCACTCTATTTCGGTCGCCCTAATACCTGGGGCCAGCGCTCTGCAAACTTGATTATGCAGCAATCTGACGTTTTGCTGGTCCTCGGCAGCCGTCTTGGCCTGCAACAAACCGGCTTCAATTGGCAGGAATTCGCCCCCGTCGCGCGGGTTATCCAGATTGATGTCGATCCAGCCGAACTCGCCAAGGGTCACCCCAACGTTGCACTGCCGGTGGCAGCCGATGCCAATGACGCCCTGCGCCGCATCGCCGCGCATGATGTGGGTCGCCACGACGATTGGGTGGCCTATTGCCGCCGTATTCGCGAGGCTGTGCCGTTGGTGGAGCCAATCAATCAGACCAGCCAGGGCTATATTTCGCCCTATGTGTTTGCCGAAACCTTGTCGCAGATCTGCCGGGACGACGATATCGTGATCCCTTGCAGCAGTGGCGGCGCGTTTACCGTCATGAAGCAGAGTTTTCGCCTGCGCTCAGGCCAATTGATGGTCACCAATAAAGGCCTCGCCTCAATGGGGTATGGCTTGAGCGGGGCGATTGGTGCTGCTTTGGCTTACCCCGAGCGCCGGACTATTCTGGCTGAAGGTGATGGCGGGTTTGCGCAAAATCTGCAGGAAATCGGCACGGCAGTGGCCACCGGGCTGAACCTGAAGATCTTCATCTTCGATGATGGCGGCTATGCCTCCATCCGCATGACACAGCGCAACTACTTCAAGGGCGGCTATATCGGCTGCGACATTGGCAGCGGCTTGGGTATGCCGAAATGGGCGCAAATCTTCGCGGCCTATGACGTGGCATGTATCGCCGTCGGGCCGGGCTATGAGCATGACGCCACGTTCCTGGAGATGTTCAACGCGCCCGGCGTCGCCGCTTTCCTTGTGCAGATCGACCCTGAGCAAAGCTATTTCCCAAAAATAACCAGCCGCGTGACATCAACCGGCAGCATGGCCTCCGAGCCGTTGCACCGCATGACGCCAGCTTTGGCTCCGGAGCTGGCGGAAGAGATTGGTCGCTACCTTCCCAAGTTGCAGGATGAGCAATTCTAATGTCGAGCCAATCCCGCATGAAAGCAGTCATCCTCGCAGGCGGACGCGGATCGAGGTTGTCTGAAGAGACGAGCACGCGACCGAAACCGATGGTCGAAGTCGGCGGTTATCCGATCCTGTGGCACATCATGAAGATGTATTCGTATCACGGCATCAATGATTTCGTGATCTGCCTCGGGTATCTCGGCTACCGGATCAAGGAATATTTCTATCACTACGCCCTGCACCATTCAGACGTCACAATCGACGTTCGTGGTGGTGGCATGACCGTGCACAACACTGCGTCGGATGATTGGCGTATTACACTGGTTGAGACTGGCCTGGACACTCAAACCGGCGGACGTCTGCGTCGTGTGCGACCATATGTCGAAGACAGCGAAATGTTCTGCATGACGTATGGCGATGGCGTTGGCTCGATAGATATTGCGGCTGGCGTCGACTTCCACCGCAGGCATGGCAAGCTCGCAACAGTCACCGCAGTCTTGCCAATGGCCCGTTTCGGCGCCCTGATTACCAAGGGTGACCAAGTAGAACGGTTTGAGGAAAAGCCACCAGGAGACGGTAACTTCGTAAACGGTGGTTTCTTCGTGTTATCGCCCAAGGTCATCGACCTGATAACCGAAGATTCCACGATCTGGGAACGGGAGCCGATGGAAAGTTTGGCGAGATCCGGCAACCTGATGGCCTTCCGCCATGACGGTTTCTGGCAGCCGATGGACACGCTACGGGACCGTCAGACGCTGAATGATCTATGGCAAGCGGGGCACGCACCATGGAAAATGTGGTAGAGGGTCGCCTTCCCTCGCCTGAATTCTGGCAGGGTCGGCGGGTATTCCTTACGGGGCACACGGGCTTTAAGGGCGGTTGGCTTGCCTTGTGGCTGAGCCACATGGGCGCATTGGTGCGCGGTTATGCACTCGGACCCTCCACAACGCCCAATCTGTTCACCGAAGCCCGCATTGGTGAGTTGGTCCAACACACCATCGGCGACATCCGCGATCTGGCCAGCCTCACTGCAAGCATGCACGAATTCGCACCGGATATCGTGATCCACATGGCGGCGCAGCC
>CAIZGT010000303.1 GCA_903932545.1 uncultured Rhodospirillales bacterium | reverse complement strand
GGCTGGCTCACCTGGGGGGTTTCGGTCACTCTGATGGTGAGATTGCCTTGTGCAATGGCCACCGTGCTGACGCGAACATTCGAGCCCATGACGATCGTGCCGCTGGCTTCATCCACCACCACAATCGCCGCATTGTCCGGCTCGACATGCAAATCCTCCACCCGTGCCAACGCCTCAATCACGTCGCGCCCGGTGAAGTCGAGTGCCACCGTGCGCGGGTCGAGTGCGGTTGCGACACTGCCGCCGAACGCCTTATTCACCGCTGTTGCCATCCGCCGCGCGGTGGTGAGATCGGGGTTGCGCAACCCCAGGCGCAATTGCGGGCGGCTGGCGAGTTGCACGTTCACTTCGCGCTCAACGGTTGCCCCGTTGGCGATGCGCCCCGCTGTCGGCACGCCGCGCGTTACGGAGGAGGCTGCTCCGCTTGCGGCAATCGCCCCGGTGGCGAGTGCGCCCTGTGCCACAGCATACACCTCACCATCCGCGGCCAGCAGCGGTGTGACGAGCAGCGTGCCGCCGGTGAGATTGGTGGCGTTGCCCAGGGCTGAGACCGCCACATCAATCCGGCTGCCTGTTCGCCCGAAGGCAGGAAGATTGGCCGTGACCATCACCGCGGCGACATTCTTGGTATTGAGCTTGGCCACTTGATCGCGCGTGTTTACCCCCAACCGCTCAAGCATGCCGATGAGCGATTCACGGGTGAATACCGCCGAATCGAGCTTGTCTCCGGTGCCGTTCAGCCCAACCACCAGCCCGTAGCCGACAAGCTGGTTCTCCCGAATGCCCTCGACATCGGCGATATCTTTGATGCGAACCTGGGCGCTGACGTTGAGGCTGATCAGAACGCTGATCAGGGTTAGCATCAGCCGCCAGATGGTCACGCTTCGTTCAGAATTCGGGCGCATGCTGGGCGCAGAGAGAGTGATGGGACATTGGCTGGTTTTCAGCTCCGAAGTGCGATCTGCCTGCAGTATCGGCCAAGGAAGTTACCAGCCTGCAAACGCCTGGACGGGATTTCGTTTTTTTGTCGCTGAGGAGAGGCGTGCCATGAGCATTTTGCCAATCGGGGGACCGAGCCGACCGCCGCCGCCGCGCCGCGCCGTGGTCGGTGCCGCGCAAGGCTTTCATCTTCCCGATGATGCCCCTGAAGCCGCCGCCCCCGCCCCCAGCGCCTGCGCCGTTGTCAGCTTATCGGCTTTAATCAGCCTGCAAGATATTGAACCGCCCGCTGAGCGAGATCGCCGCGCACGACGGCAGGGCGAAGACATGCTAGCGGCGCTGACCAAGTTGCAACGCGCTTTGCTCTGCGATGAGGTGGCAAGTGAGGCTTTGGCGGACCTGAGCGCGCTCTCCGCAAGAAGCGAAATGGCCAATGATCCTGCCCTGCGCGACGTCGTGTTGGCGATCCGGGTACGTGCAGCGGTAGAGCTGGCTCGCATAAATGTGAAGTTTTGTGAATAAAATGCGCACAACACTTAAGTTTAGCCCCTTGGCGGGGGGAGGGGCGGTGGCTATAAGCCGCTGAAACCAGCGGTTGGGGGCTTCACGTGATTGGTTTTTCCCAAAATTTGGGGAGAATTTGGTCGGTCGCTCTCATCGTCAAGCCATGAAGCAGGACCGCCAGACCATGATGGTTACTCTGCCGCCCGATTACCGTCCGACTGAGACGGAAGAGTTTATGAACCCGCTGCAGGTGGAATATTTCCGCCAGAAACTGCTGCGCTGGCGCTCTGATTTGCTGCGTGATGCTGATGGCACATTGGCGAGCCTCGGCGAGGGTGGGATTCATGAAGCGGACATCACTGACCGTGCCAGCGTTGAAACCGACCGTGCGCTGGAACTGCGCACCCGTGATCGGGCCCGCAAGCTGATCAACAAAATTGATCAGGCTCTGATGCGCGTTGAGGCTGGCACTTATGGTTTCTGTGAAGAAACCGACGAGCCCATCGGCCTCAAGCGCCTCGAAGCCCGTCCGATTGCCACGCTCTCCATCGAAGCGCAGGAGCGCCACGAGAAAATGGAGCGCGTGCATCGCGACGACTAGGCGGCTCAGAATGGGGCCAGAATATCGACAATTTGCTGGCCCCAACGCGCTGATTGCAGATCGGTGAGCTGGCCACGGCCGCCATAGGCAATCCGCGCCTCGGCCATGCGGTCGTGTAGAACGGTGTTGTCGCTGGCAATGTCTTGCGGTCGGACCACGCCAGTGACGAGCAATTGGCGCAGTTCGCTGTTCACCAGCATTTCCTGCCGCGCCGCGACGACAAGATTGCCGTT
>CAIZGT010000302.1 GCA_903932545.1 uncultured Rhodospirillales bacterium | reverse complement strand
GGATTGGGCTGTGATACGTTCCCGTAAAACAGATCACGAAACCGCTTATAGCGCACGCCTCGTTGCGGAACCTTCTATATTGAATTGGCATAAGATCTTTCTCAGTGCCGTTCTGGCATTGTCAATTTTTGGATGCGCAAACCAAGGTGGGCCGAGCAATCAGTCGATTGGCACCACCACTGGCGCGGTCCTCGGCGGTCTTGCTGGGTCTTTAATCGGCAAGGGCAACACCCGGATCGTCACCGGCTTGGCAGGGGCGGCAATCGGCGGGTTGATCGGCAACCGCATTGGTGCAAGCCTTGATGAACGCGAAACAGCGGCGTTGGCAGAACAATCGCGCCAGGCGCTCTCAGCACCTGCTGACAATACGCCGGTCAACTGGAAATCGGACCACAGCGACAGCGCCGCGATTTTGACTGCCAGCAACACCCGCCAAGAAGCCCGCACGGTCTCGGTGGTGCGCGATGCAACCGTCGCCCCGGCCACCGATCTTGACCCCATCGGCACAACCTACCGCGCCCGCGCTGCCACCACTATTCGCCTCGCACCCAACACCGCAAGCGGTGTGGTGGGTCCACTCGGCAACGGCGAACACATCAAGGCGGTGGGCAAAATGCGCGCATCGCCCTGGATCATGGTGGCCCGTGGCGGCAAGGCGGTGGGCTATGTCCCGTCGGGCGATGTCGAGCCAGTGCCGCGCCCGACGGTGACGGCCGCGGCCACCGCGCCCAAAGCCGCCGCGCCGAGCAAGGGCTTTGATCTGGACAGCGCAGCCCCGGTTCGCGCCGCTGCTGATTTGGATGCGTTGCCGCCTGGCACGGCGGTGGACAAGCTCTCTGCCAACGTCCCTTGCCGCGATCTCACCATGACAGTCTCAGCCAAGGGCCAGTCTGAAACCTCCAATCAGACCGCCTGCAAGTCGCCAGATGGCACCTGGGAATTGCTGTAAAGCCTTTCCGATAACCAACAACCCTGAGGCCCAGCATGGCACGCGCGGCGATCAAAGTTTTGGCGATCATATCGGCATTTTGTGTCGTCCCCCTCATCGCGCGTGCCGATGATTACCTCCTCGCACAGTCAAACGCGCACAAACTCAAAGTGTTCGCCGATGGTGGTGCCAAATGGTGCGGCCCACATCTCGCGCTAAAAGTCGCGTTGGACGCCGACAGTCCGGATATCGGCAATCCTTCAGCGGTGAATGATCTCCTCAACCGCCTGAAGTCGCCGATCGGCAATGAATGCCCGGCGGCGCTCGATGCCACCGCTGCGGTGTCCGCCCAAGGAAAAGCGCTTGGCGGCTACAAGGCCAGCAAAGACGCCGGCTGGCTGTTTGCCACCACGGCCCCGGCCCCGCACGGCCCGGCCTCGCTTGACGATGAACCGACCCCAACCGCACCGCCGCCAAAGACGGCAGCCGCCGCCGCTTTGCCACCAACCCAGCCGGAAGACGTCGCGGGCAGCCATGATCCGGCATTCCTCAAGCGCTTCACCGGCGCCACCATCGCCCGCTACCTCACCCGATCCTTCGATGAATATACCTTCTTCGTCGGGAAAAACTTTGACCCCGCCAAAATGGAAGGCCAAGTCACGCGCATCTTCTACCGCATCCCGGTCGGCTACACCGCTTTGGAATTGCTGCGAAATTATCAGGCTGAAGTCAAAGCGGCTGGTCTGGACATCACCGCCGAATTGTTGCCCTGCAAGGTTGACTATGTTGTCATCGAGCAGCGGGTCTGGGCGCAAAACGGGCTTGAGATGGAGCGCAACAACAACCCCTACCTCGAACCCCATATGTCTGGAGACGATGCGGACGGCCCAGCCTGCTATTTCTCCGCCCGTGGCACCCGCGATGATCAAGACATCGGCGTCAGCGTGATGGTGGTTGAAAAGCACCGCAATATGAATCCGTGGAAGGATGTCACCTTTAAGCCGGGCGAAATCGTGGTCGGCGTTGATATCGTCACCGCAAAAGCGGTGGCGATTCAGATGGTGGCGGTCAAAGCCTCCGACCTCGCCGCCGCCTTGGCGAGCAAGGGCTCGATCGACCTTTACGGCATCCTGTTCGACACCGATAAAACCGACATCAAGCCCGAGAGCGACAAAACGCTTGATGAGATTGCCAGCCTGCTGAAAATCGATCAGTCCCTGAAATTGGAAATCTCCGGCCACACCGACAACACTGGCAGCGCTGAGCACAATCAGAAACTCTCTGAAGGCCGCGCCCAAGCGGTTGTGGCCGCTTTGGTGAAAACCTACGGTATCGACGCCACGCGTCTCACAGCCGCGGGCTTTGGTGACACCAGGCCAGTTGCCGATAACGGCGCTGAATCCGGGCGGGCCAAGAACCGCCGCGTCGAACTGCGCAAATTATAAGCTTGCCCGAAGCCCCCAAGACCAGCGCGCGTCGGAGGGTTGCTAGAATTCGATAACAAACCGGAACAATGAGAGCCAGCGACCGCGCGGCACTCATCTGAGTTTTCCAAAACCCGCCCGCCGAGCGGCTGACAGCACGCCGCGCGGCAGCGGGATTCGGAACGGCTCGGGTGCCACCCTGCGTCGAATGCGCCGAGTCTTTATCGCGTCGGGGTCGCGCGCCGCACGTCGTGATGGCGAAGCCAGCCCCGGCAATTCCACCGCCAACGCCCGACACAACGGCCGCAAAATCCGCCGCGCCTGCGCAGACTCCTCCAGCAATGCGGCCATCTCCGGCTGGCGCAACACATGTTGCAATTGCGAGCCATACACCGCCGCATGATGCTTGCCGGTCCGCACCAGCCACGCCCATTTGCGCGGCATGCGAAAGGCGGGCTGGTTGACGCTTTTACGCCGCGTCGTCACCACGCGCGGCGCGACGCTCCGCCGCAGTTTGCCCGCAACGTGGCGCGCCAGCAGCGCATCGATGTTGCGAAAAATCGCGCTACACCAATTCGCCGTCACCATTTGGCGCGACGGCTCCACGCCGAACGCCCCAAACCGCACCAACATCGCAGCCCAAATCCCCCGCAATGTCGCGGCGGCCAGTTCAATCGGTGATGTTGCAAGGGAAGGGGCCATCCACCAGTGAACACCACACCAAGTGGCCGAACTCAAGGAAATAGCACGTTAAAACAGCGTGATTGGCATTGTAGGGCGGAAAAGCGGAGGGTCATCCGCTTGGGGTTTGCCTGCAGAAGCGGCGAATAACGCCCCGCCCCGACCGCCCCACGAGGCATCAAGCGACTCTTACCACACCAAGTCGTCATTGCGAGGCGCGTCAGTGACGCGGCAATCCACCGCGATGGAGCCAACCAAAGCGGTGGAGCCCGGAGCATTGCTCAGGTTGACGGTGTGATCATGTCAGTCCCGCATATCGACCGGCGATAACAACCTCTGCTAGCTCGTTGGCGCACCGGGCAATGTGGCCGGGAGGGTAGGTGCCGTCGGTGCTGTCGGCGCAGTTGGGTTTGGTACGAGGGTTAAGTTGACTGTGCCATCGTATTTGTTGTCGGCGCCCGATGCACTATCAATGCCCCAACCGATCAGGCCACCTGCAACGATATTGCCAAAAGTTGCCCCGGCAGAGCCGGAATGATTCATATAAGTCGCTTGCTGATAACCATCTTTAATACAAAGGACAGTTATATCATACTTTGTTTTCTTAACAAGCGCGCTTCCTGGGGTGTTTGTTACTTCAGCAATGCGTAGTCCTTGGCGATATATTCCGCAATTGGCTCCTGCTGGGTTTGTATTTAACGCAATATCCTGACTTGTCCCTTCGATTATTGAGGAACATCCCACGAGCGCAGCCAAACAGGCCAATGAGGTGATTGCGCGAAGCATAATAACAAACTCCCGTTTATTGGGCCTACATAATAGCAAGCCTAACCACGGATATTAGTGCGACCCTTCAGAATGAAGAAAGCTGCCGAGCGATGACAATTTTCGTTACTGAAATAATTTTCCCCCGCGGCAAATGTTCGGACGGCTAGGCTCTTCCCGGCCCCCCATTCACCCCACACAAATCCCCGTAAAATCCTGATACCAACTCTGCGCCTGCTTAAACCCCCGCACCCTCGGCCCCAGCGCGCGCGGGTTCAAATCATGCACCGCGAACACCCAAGGCGCATCGTCCACAATCTGCGCGTGCGCCTGCGCGATCAGCGCATCCCGTGGCCCCGCCTCAAAATTGGCAAACGCACGGGCCAGCAGATCGTCCACTTTCGGGTCCACATACATGCTCCAATTCGACCCGTTCGGCGGGATCGCCGCACCTGAGAAATTGAGGAACAATTGCGTCGGGTCCGAAATCGGCAGGCCGTGATTGATCACATCGATGCGCGGATTGGTCATCGTGTCCGCCCGCTGGCGCATGCTGCTCAGCACGGTGTTCCAGTCCGAGACCACATATTCCACCACCACGCCGAACTCGGCATAATTCTGCTGCACAAACTCCGCCATCGGCAGCGGCACCATGTTGCCCGAGCCGGAAGTCGGCACCTGCACCCTAATCGTCAGCTTGTTCGCAGGCCCAAACCCCGCCTCCGCCAACAACGCCCGCGCCTTGGCCGGATCGTAACGATAATGCTCGGTGGGCGTGCCGAAATACTTCGTCCCCTCCGGCCACGGCCCCCGCGCCGGGATCGCCGTGCCCGCCAACAGCGCCACCATCGCATCGCGGTCCAGCGCATAATTCAGCGCGCGCCGCACCCGAATGTCATGAAATGGCGCACCCTCAGCATTGCTCGCATGCCACGCCCAAATATGCGGATACGGCTTCGTCACCACCTGAAATCCCGCCGCCTTCAGCGTGGGAATGGTGTCTGGCGCCGGATACTCAATAAAATCCAACTGCCCCGATTGCAGCGCCGCCACCCGAGACAGCGCATCCGGCACCGGCGAGAGGATCATCCGCGCAAGCTTCGGCACCCGCGTGCGGTCCCAGTATTCCGCATTGCGCGCCAGTTCAAACGAAGTGCGCGGAACCACGCGCACCACTTTGAACGGCCCGGTGCCAGACGGCGCGGCCCGGAAATCCTGCCAATTGCCAATTTTCGCGTATTGCCTGGGGCTGACAATAAACACCCGAGACAGCAAATACGGCAGCATGCTGAAAGGTTGTGCAGTGTACAGCGCAACCTGATCAGGCCCGATCACCTCATATTTTTTCACCGCCGAGGTATAGGTCAGATAACTTCCCGCCTGAACCTTATCGTAATGCGGCGCATCCTTGTTCAAATGCCGGTCAAAGTTCCAAACAATATCCTCCGGCACCAACAGCGAGCCGTCATGAAACTTCACCCCCTGGCGAATGGTGAAAATCCAGCGCAGATGATTGTCCGGGTCGATATGCCATTCCGTGGCCAGACCCGGCGTCAGGTCAGCAAAATCATCCGTCTTGGTGAAATCCCAATTCACCAGCGCGTCATAGATCGTATAGCCCGCAAACCGCCCGCCCTCGCTGCCATTGTCGGGAATGCCGCCGGTGGTTGGCACGTCTGAGGTCGTCATGCCGATGCGCAACACCTGCTCCGGCGTCTGCGATTGGCTGGGGGAGGCGAGGCCGAGCATTCCAAGACCGAGACCGCCGGTTGCGGCCAAAAGATCGCGACGCTGCATCTTGCACCTCTTGCGAAAAGAGAAGGACCAAGCTGCAATGGCGCACTGCAAGTAGCGTACCAGATTTTTTACACTGGCACGGGGCTTGCTGATCACCCACAAGCCTCGAATACTCATCCGCACGCGGAGGACAACACATGAGCGGCAAGTTCTGTCTAGAAGAAGCCACTATCGACGACTTGCACGCCGCCATCTGCGCAGGCGACACCACCTGCGTGGCCGTCGTCCAGCACTACATCGACCGTGCGCGCCAATTCAACGGCCCGTCGAGCCTGCTGCTCACCGAGGATGGCAACGATATCGCCCCCACCACCGGCACCATCCGCGCCGGCGCGCCGCTGCAATTCCCCACTGAGACGGTCGCCGCCTCCACCGTGCTGCCTGATCTCGACCGTTATGTCGGCCCACCGCTCGAATTCGGCCGGATGGAGCCCACCGCGTCCGATCCCTCCGTGATGCAACAATTCGGCATGCTTGTTGGCAAACCGAACGCAGGCCAGGTCAACACGCTCGCCACCCTCAACATCCGCGGTGAACGCAGCGTCACTTGCAAGGGCGATTTCGACCGCCATCCCAGTCTTGGCCCGCTCCCACCAGGTGCCCCACCATTCTGCGACGTCTTCCGCCACTATCCCGACGCGCTGGAACGCGCTGCCGAGCTAGACGCGCAATACGGCACCCATCCCGACCTCGAAGCGATGCCGATGTATGGCGTCGTGTTCTCCTTCAAAGACCCGTTCGACACCAAGGACATGCGCTCCACCGGCGGCGGAGACGCGGCCTATGACATGGACGCCCCCGCCCGCGACCACATCCTCGTCGATCAGCTCCGCCGTAAGGGCGCGATCATCTACGCCAAGGCCGTCAACACCGAATACAACGGCCGCGCCGGCGATCCCGGCGGGCGGCACACGCCGAACAAAGTGCTGCACTCCACCCTCGGCTATCAGCGCAGCACCTGGGGCGGCAATCCGTCCAACCCGTATGACACCACACGCTCCGCCTCACTCGGCTCAAGCTCCGGCTCAGCCCTGTCGGTCAGCACAAATCTGGTGATGTGCAGTCTCGGCGAGGAAACTCGCGCCTCCTGTCGTGGCCCATCCAACCACAACGCCGTCGCCCTCATCCTGCCGCACAAGGCGATGATCGGCTTTGATGGCGGCGCGATTGGGGCCGATATCTACTGCGACCGCACCGGCATCCACGCCCGCAAACTCGCCGATTGCGCCAAGGTGCTGGACGCGCTGAAAGACCCCGATGCGGGCTATTACGACCCACGCGACGTCTACACCACCGTTCCGCGCTCCTCGGTGCTGAACACGCGCTACGCAAGCCATGTCAGCCCCAACGGCGCCCCCGGAACGCTATCCGGCCTGCGCATCGGCGTGATCCGTGAATCGATGCTGGTCCGCCCTGGCGAGATCTCCACCAAGCCGATCACCTCGGCGGCGGCGTTGGAGATCAAAACCATCATCGGCGGCACCCTCGGTGCCACACTCGTCGAATCCGGCCATCCATACTGGACGCCCGACCCCGATATCGAGCCCATGGTCGTCGATTTCACCAAAGCGCTCTGCCGCTTGGTGCCGGTGTTCATGCCCGACCTGCTGTTCCGCCTTGGGCGTGACGGCACACCGCTGTTCAAAGAATTCGAAGCCGCCATCCGCCCCACCGAATTCCTGCCCGGCAAAATCTTCGGCAAAGGCAGCATGGCCCCAATCGACTACTGCGTGGGTCTTGCCGATGGCCTGATCCCACCACCGTCGAATTTCGACATCGCCGCCATCCAGCCGCAAGAACTCGCCAACACCTTCCGCTTCCACATCTCGCAATACCTCTCCCGCCGCGCCGCCGATTGGGCAGAGCAGGGCTTCACCGAAACCCTGTCGAATTGGCGCGAACTCAACGCGCGTTCCAAATTCTGGGGCGACGATCAGCGCAGCGCCTTCCTCAACTGGGAAGAAGTCGCCGACCCGCGCAACCACCTCCTCGGCCGCCAAGGCGTGAATGAGCGCATCATGCTGCGCGAATTGCTGCGCCGGGCGGATATGATGGTAATTTTGGAAAACAAGCTCGACGCGCTGGTCCGCCTCCACACCCCGCTGCCGCCTGCCAAAATCGGCGGCGCGATTGACCCCGGCACGCCGCAAAATCTGCGCATGGAATCGTTCTATGGCCCCAATGCCGGTCTCACCGAAATGCTGGTCCCCGCAGGTTACGTCTCAGTGGCCTATGATCCGGTGTTCAAGCTGAGCGCAGACGGCAAAAGCTACATTCCCACGCCCTCAGCCATCCCAACCCAACTCGCCGCGCCCGGCCTGCCATTCTCGCTGGTGTTCCGCGCCGAGCCGGGCCGCGAAGACGTTCTGCTGAAAATCGCCTCGGCCTACGAGAAGGCCTCGCAACGCCGGGTTATGCCGCCGGATTTCGGGGTGATCCCAATGCGCGGGTGAAACTCAATCGAGCGCGGGGCCAATTGTCGGCCCAATTGTGGGAAATATCAGTTGAACAACGCAGCCCGGATTGCCGTCGGAGATCTTTAGCTCGCCCTGATGCAGGTCAGCAATCGCCTTCACCATGCTCAATCCCAATCCGCTCCCCTGAGATGTGCGGCTGCCATCAAGGCGGAAAAAGCGGCGCAGCACCGATTGGCGCATGTCAAACGGGATGCCTGGGCCGGTGTCGGCCACGCTGAGCACAACGCGCGCGGGCGGACCGTAGAGGCTCAATTCCACCCGCCCGCCATCGGGGGTGAACTTCACCGCATTGTCCACCAGATTGGCGAGAGCCTCGATAATCAGCGCCCGATCCCCCTCAATCTGTGCCGTTCTGGTCACCACAACAGACAGTGAGATGCCGCGCTCCTCCGCCAGTGGCCGAAATATCTCCGCCGTCTCCTCCAAAAGCGGCGGCAGATCCAGCACTGCAAAGGCTGAAACCCGCACACCATGCTGAATATCGGCAATCCGCAGCAAGGCGGTGATGGTGGATAGCGCCTGATCAACGCTGTCGATGGCTTGCTCAATCGGTCGCGCCGCCGCAGCCTCAGAACCGATCACGATGATCGCGCGTTCAAGACGCACCCGCAGCGCCGTCAATGGCGTTCGCAGGTCATGCGCAATGTTCTCGCCCGCGCTGCGCAACGCTTCAATCCCCGCCTCAAGCCGATCCAGCACCCGGTTGACGATGATGCACAGCCGATCAAGATCGTCGCCACTGCCGTCAACTGGCAATCGCAGCGTCAAGTCGCCGCCAATAATTCGCTCAGCGGTGGTGTTGATGCCGCGCAGTCGGCGTTCGCTGAGCATGCCAATGGCGATGCCACCAACAAGGCTCATCACCAATGCGGGTGCCACCACCAGCGTTGCGGCGTGCACAAAATCATCCCGCACTTCCAGAATTTCAGCCGCATCGCGTGCCGCCACCAAGATCTGCCCGTTTGGCAAAATCCGCCCGGCCGCCCGCAGATGCATCTCCGCCTCGCCGCCGGTGGCGTCATGAGCGTGGCCATCCAGCGGCAGCGTGTTCGGCAGCGTCACCAGATCGCCAACCTGCCAAAGCCCACTGCTCGAGAACAGCCCAACCTGCGTCACCACGGCAGGCCCGCCATTCATCCGCGAGCGGATCATAAACGGCAGCATCTCCGCCGGGCGAGCGGCAAGCAATTCCAATTGCTCGGTCACCGAACGATCCAGGCTGTTGAGAATAAAATTCGTCGCGCGCCAATACACCAACTGAAAAACGGCGAGGAAAAAGCCGCAAAACAGCACCGCCACCACCACGCCCCACCGCACCCCGCGACGCCGCCACAGCGGAACAAAACTGCTTTGCGCCGTCATGCAGTCGGCGCGTCCAATTGAAATCCGGTGCCGCGAATGGTGGTCAGCATCGCGGTCTCACCGGCCGAGTCGAGCTTGCGCCGCAGCCGCCCGATATGGACATCCAGCAGGTTGGTTTTTAATTCGAATCGGTAACCAAAAACATCTTCAAGCAACATTTGGCGGGTTACCACTTGCCCCGCCCGGCGCAACAGATATTCCAGAATTTGAAATTCCCGATGCAGCAACTCCAAATCTCGGCCCGCCCGTCGCGCCACGCGACCGACCAGATCAAGTTCAACCGGCCCCAGTCGCAGATGCGTTTGTTCCACATCGCGCGGTCGGCGGATCAGCACTTCTAGCCGTGCCGTCAACTCACCCAATGCGAAAGGTTTGACGAGATAATCATCCCCCCCTGCGCGCAGTCCGATGATGCGCTCAGCCACCGCGTCCAGCGCGCTCAGCACCAGGGCAGGGGTGTCGATGCCCTCTGCGCGCAGGGTGCGGATAATCGATAACCCGTCCATGCCCGGCAACATGCGATCCACCACAAAGGCCTGCCACGTCCCCGCCCTGGCGCGCGCCAGGGCCTCGGCCCCATCGGCGGCAATCTCCACAACAAAGCCCAATCGGCCAAGCTCAAGCGCAATCTCTGCGGCGGTGGCGGCGTCGTCTTCCATCACCAAAATTGCAGTCATTGCGCCCACCCTGGCCTTTTTGCTTAGAAAATGTCGTTCAAGACCCTGTCATCGAATTTAATCGCGGACTCTCAAAGGTCGGCCAATAACTAGCGCAAGAGATTGGCACGCGGTCAAGCGTGGCTGATGGGGAGGCGCAACGGCAAGATGACTGGGCCAAAAATCACCATGAATGGGATCACCGGGCTGCACAGTGCGCGGCGTGGATTGCTGCGGATGGGCATGGGTGGCGCATTGGCCGCCGCTGGCGCGCGCCG
>CAIZGT010000301.1 GCA_903932545.1 uncultured Rhodospirillales bacterium | reverse complement strand
CCCCAGCCAACGCGATGGCGTGCGCGGTTTCACGATAGCCGTAGGGCGAGGTGATCACCTCCGCCCCGGGTCCGATATCATAGGCTTGCAGCACGAGGAGCATGCCGATGGTGCCACTCGGCACCGCCACGCCAAAGCGGCGGCCGATGCGGGCGGCAAATTCCGCTTCAAACGCGCGCACCACTGGGCCCGCGGAAATCGAGGCGGTGGTGAGCACGTCACTCACCGCGGCGATTTCGGCTTGGGTGATGTCGGGGTCCGACAGCGGGATATCGCTCATCCAAGCCCCCGTGCGGCGGCGACCACCACTCCGGTGGCGCGCTCTGGGTCGGTGGTGAGCTTCCAGCAATGATCGGCGCCATCGACGAGGAACAGCGACAGATGTGGCCAATCACGAAACGCGGTTTCGGTGTCCACATCCGACGCATCACAGCGCGTGACCGGCAGGCGGGGGAAGAGTTCGCGCAACGCCTGCACCCCGGCGCGCGCGCCATCGGCGGTGGCGAGCAGGGTTTCGATGGTGGCGAGATCGGTGGCTGGGATGCTCATACTTCCTCCGCCAATTTGCGCGCTTCAACGGTGATTGGCAGGCGGGTGTCGTCTGCCATCTCCGGTAATTCGAGACGCCAGCCATTGGCCAGCGTGACGGTGCCGCCCCACATGCAAGGGTTCTGCATGCCAACCACCGGCTCTTCGAGATCCTTCTTCGGGACATACACAGAAAGGATGCCCTTCTGATCGCGCCGCAGCATGATCTTCATGGCGCCGCCTCGGTGACGGTTTCCGGCTCCCAGGCAGCAAGTTCGGTTTCCAGACAGCCCACCACGATGCCCGCCGGAAACTCGACCATGTAAACATTGATCTTGCTCTCGACATGGACGCCGAGCTGAACAATCTCGCCGGGCAATCCGGCGGGGACGAGCAGCGCCTCGGGTTCGGCATTGGGGAAGGTGCCGTCGTTGAACAGATCGGTGAGGCAGCTCACGCGCTGACCCCAGCGGAATTTCGGCTCGTCTGGCGCGTTCATACTGTTACCTCATCAAGGGAGATTTCTTCGACGACATCCAACGGCTCCAACTCGCGGCGCTTCATGCCCACGCGATTGCCGGTTTCGGTGAATTCGATGCCGTAGATGTAATATTGTTGCAGGAACGTGCCGATGGAGGTGACGTAGCCAACCTCCCCCTTGCGCACGAGCACATCGCCGATGTCGCGGCCGGGATAGGTGCCGTCATTGCGGATCACCCGGCGTGAGCGGACGCGCTCGCCATAGGCGAATTCGGGCGGAGCGTTGAGTTCCACCACGTCACTGTCGCGGCTGATCTTCATGGCACCGCCTCCCTGCTGTCGTGGTCCAAACGATTGCGCGTGACGTCGCGCACCTCCGGATCAAGGTCGTCTTGCATTGCGGGCAGTCGCGTGACGGCGATGCGGCTGGCAACCTCATGGCGGATGCGCCAATCCGGATCGTTCATCAGCAAGATGAGTTGCGTGGGCTCCAGCCTGCGGGCGACTTCGAGGCGGACGCTGGGATCGGCGTCGGTCGCCATGCGCATCAGCCACGCCGTCCCGATCCGGTTCGCCACCACGCGGCGCACTTCGACTTCAACGTCAGACGCCATCATCGCCAGAATATCCGTTGAGGCGCGTTGGGCGACGATGCGGCGGACATAGTAATCCTTGTCGGCCATCAGCGGTGGCAGATCGACCGGATCGAGCCGGGACGCCACGCGCACCCGCACTTCGCGATGCGGATCGCTGCGCAGCTTCAGCAGATAGCGGTACGGCAGCCGCAGCACGGCGTTCCAGCGCACTGTCTCATCGGAGTCATTCAGCAAGGCGGGCAACAGGAACTGCCCGGCCGATTTCGCCGCAATCGCACGCGCCTCGAAATGCGGGTGTTTGACACAGGCATCGGCCAGATCGGGGTTCCAGTTGAAAAACCGATCAATCCGCCGCGCATAGCGATCTTGCACGCAGGCGCGTTTGAGTTCGCATTTGCCGCTTTCGCGCAGTGCTGCATGTGCGCATCGCCCGCAATCCACCGCAGCGCCGCGCCAGTCGATGGCTTCGTCGATATCGTCAGACATCGCCCAACCCTGCGCGTTGCACCACGTCGAGCAAGAGACGGGCATTGACTTTGTCGGTTGGGTCCAACGCCAGCAGCTTGACCGCCGCATCTTGGCCCTCGCCGTAATCGCCAAGGCGGAGTTGGAGATAGGCATAGGCCTTGAGGGTGAACATATAAAAGCGCGGCAGGACGGCATCGTAGCTGCCAAAAGCCGCGTTGTGTGGCTGCACCTGATGCCAGTCACTCGGCAAGTCGTTGTCGCGTGCAGCCTTCACCAAGCAGCGACACGCCACCGCCAACGCCTCTTGCAGCCGTCCTTTGTAGAAGTAATAGCGATACTGCCCGATCAGCACCGCGGCATGATCGGGCATGATCTGCGCTGCCACGGCGAGATGGCGCTCGGCGATCTCGTCGAACGCATGCGACTCAGCGGCCATGCGCAATGCTTCGGCGGCAGCTGCGGGCAGGCCTTCGGCGAACAGAGCAGCAGCGGCCAGCAGGTCGGTGGCACTCTTGCCACCCCCCTCGCCTGATCCGAATGCGCTCTGCTGCGTCATGCCCCGCCCCCTTATGCCAACTGCACCAGCGGCGATTCCGTCGCGCAGCCACAAGCCTTCTGCTTCGGATCGAGGAAAACGAAGCCAGTGTTGGTGGCGGTTTCGGCGAAGTCGATGGTCACTTGATCGAGCAACAGGCGGCTTTCGGCGGGCAGGAAGAAGCGGATACCATCCACCTCCACCACCGCGTCTTTCTCGCGTGGCGCGGCTTCAACACCGAACTCGGCAGACAGGCCAGAGCAGCCGCCGGGCGAGACCGAGAGGCGGAATCCAGCACCGGGGCCGCCATCAAATCGCATCATTCGGCTGATAAAACGCGCCGCTTTGGGGGTCAGGGTGAAGTTCATCGCGATCTCTCCTCAAGCCCGCGGCTGGTAGCGCGGCAGGGTGGTGTCGATGATGCAGGTGTTGTCCACCGGACAGACCGCCACGCATTGTGGGATGTCGAAATAGCCGATGCATTCGGTGCATTTCTTCGGATTGATCACGAAGGTGCCGTTCTTCTCTGAGATGGCAACATTGGGGCATTCCGCCTCGCAGGCGGTGCAAGACGTGCATTGCGAGGCGACGATTTTGTAGGTCATGGCAACAACTCCTCAGTTTGGCAGCAGGTTCACGACGCGATGAACGCGCCTTGGCGAATGTCAGCGTCGCCCCGGTCAACATGGACGATCTCGCCGCCACGGATGCGGTCGAGGTAGCCCTTGAAGTAGGTGATGGCGGATTGCTCGATGAACTCGTGGGCGTATTGATCCACCGGCTCGATGCCCGCTTTTTGCAGGTCGCCCTTGGGACAAGCCCCGATCTTGGCGACGAACACCGCCGTGCAATCGTTGATCGCGCGTACCACGGTGACGAGATTGTCCTCCTCGCCAAAGCCGCCTTGGCAGTAGAGATCAACCCGGCGATGGCCGACGAATTTGGCACCAGATGCGCTGAGTTCGTAGATTTGGAACTCGGTGGCGTGGCCGAAATGCTCGTTGATCCGACCGCCGCCCTTGGTGGCGACCGCGACCAGAATTTTCACATCGCTCTGCTCGCCCGCCAGCGTTTCAAGCTCAGCGGCCTTTGCGGCAACTTTCGCCTGGCGCTCCTGCTCCACCGTCTCCTGGTAGGCGCGGCGACCTTCGATGTCGTAGCTGACCTCCATCTCCATGATCTTGTCGGTGGTGAACTCGGCCGAGCGATCCTCGCCGAGCAGCCCCACCGCATCGGCGCGACACTGGCGGCAATGGCGCATCATGTTCATCTCGCCCTCGCAGCTATCCTGCAGCGCCTTGAGCTCTTGCGCCGTGGGGCCGCGCTGGCCGGTGAGACCAAACACGGTGCCATGCTCCGGCGCGGAGATCAGCGGCATGATGTTGTGCAGGAACGCGCCACGCGATTTCACCGCGCGGTTGACCTCCACCATATGGTGGTCGTTCACGCCGGGGATCATCACCGAGTTGACCTTGCACAGAATGCCGCGCGCGGTGAGCATTTCCAGCCCAAGCATCTGGCGATCGGTGAGTATCTGTGAGGCTTCCACGCCGGTGTAACGCTTGTTCTTGTAGAAAATCCAAGGATAGATTTTCGCCCCAATTTCCGGATCAACCATGTTCACCGTGATGGTGACGTGATCGACTTTGTATTTCGCGATGGTGTCCACGTGGTCGGGCAACATCAGCCCGTTGGTGGACAGGCACAGCTTGATATCCGGCGCGGTGTTATAGATCAGCTCAAAGGTTTTGAACGTCTTGGCTGGGTTGGCGAGTGGGTCGCCGGGGCCTGCGATGCCAAGCACCGTCATTTGCGGAATGGTGGAGGCAACAGCCAGCACCTTCTTTGCCGCCTGCTCGGGGGTCAGCTTTTCAGAGACCACACCGGGGCGGGATTCATTGGCGCAATCATATTTGCGATTGCAGTAATTGCATTGAATGTTGCACGCCGGCGCCACGGCCACATGCATGCGCGCGTAATGGTGATGCGCCTCTTCGCTGTAGCAGGGATGGTTCTTCACCTTGTCCCAAATCTCCGGCGGCAGATCGTTCTCGCCCGCGCCGGAGCCACAACTGGCCTTGCCGCTCGCGCCCGACGTGCCGCAGCCTTTGTGCTCGGCAACCTGTTGCAAGATGTCGGCAACCGATACCGAATCGCCGGTCGTGGTGTGGTCTAACATCGGCCAACCTCGCTCCTCTACCATTGCATTCGTGACGACCGCCTGTCGGTCCTCCCGCTCCGGATGGGTAACTGCAAAGGCTGGGCCAAGTTT
>CAIZGT010000300.1 GCA_903932545.1 uncultured Rhodospirillales bacterium | reverse complement strand
CTTGGCATCAGCGTGGAGCACGAGCCTTCATAAGTGGACCATGCGCGCGCGGCGGGCATGTGGATCATCGGGTCTGGGTGGCACAGTCGGCGCAGATAGCCTGCCAGGATATCGCTGCGCTCATGCTCGGGCAGAAACCCGACAAAATTCGCATGTGCCTCCGCGAACACCGTTCGCATGCCGTGCAAGAACCACTCAACCTCAGACGGCCTTCCTAGAAATATCCCGCGCAACACCAGCCCGGCCACGCGGTCGCGATGAGACTGGGCATAGGCGAGTGCCAGCGTGGAACCCCAGGAGCCGCCGAACAGCAGCCAGCGATCAATGCCGAGATGGCGGCGCAGGCGCTCGATATCCATGACCAGATCTGGCGTGGTGTTCGCCTCAATCCCGCCCAGCGGGCGCGATCGACCAGAACCGCGCTGGTCATAAATAATCAGCCGCCAAAATTGTGGATCAAAGAACCGGCGATGCACCGCCCCGGCCCCTGCCCCCGGCCCACCATGCAGAAACAGCACCGCCGGACCGTTGGGATTGCCGACCTGCTCCCAATACATGACATGGTTGCTGGACAGCGGCAGTTGGCCGGTCTCGTAGGGTCCGATATCGGGGAAGAGGTCACCGCGTGGCATAAACGCTTCTATACAGGCGATACGTGTTGGGAGAAGTGCTGTGGGACGGGTTTGGATCGCAATCGGCGCAATTTTTGGCCTGACCACGGTGGCGATGGCGGCTTATCAGGCACATGGGCTGGCTGGAGGCGCTGCGTCATCGGTGGCCAGCGCCGTTTTGATGCAGGGTTTGCACGCGTTGGCGCTGTTGTTCGTTGGAGTCGAGGCAGATCGCAGGCGTACGATGATTGTCAATTTCGCCGGGCTGGCATTCACCCTGGGCGTGATCCTGTTTTGCGGCACAGTCTATGCGGGGGCGATCCCGGCATTTGAATTTCTCCATATCGGCCCGCTGGCGCCGATCGGCGGCACCACGCTGATGCTCGGCTGGTTGCTGGTGCTGATCAGTGCGATGCGCTCAGCGGGGCGGGGCGCGTGATGACGGATATCGCCGAAGATGCGGTGAAATCGGCCTATCTCGCCGCCGAGGGCTTGGAGGCGGAATTGCAAACCGAACTCGAACGCGCGGGCCATAGCGTGCTGGCGTGGCATGGTCTGCTGGCCCTCTCGCCAGAACCGCCGATGGCCAGCCATTGGGCGCTCGATGTCTGGACCGATCCGCGCGACATCCCAGTTGTCTCGATCAAATCCGCGGCCGCCGCGTTGCGGGCGATGCAGCGCAACTGGTCGCATCTGCCGGTGGATTTCCATCGCCGCTCCGCCCTGATTGCCGAAAATCTGCCGCCGGTGAAGGCGCGTCCGCTGGTGTTCCCCGAACCCGCCCCCACTGCCCCGCTGGGGGCGTGGACGTTGCTCAGCCCGGATCGCATGCTCGCCTCACCCACCAAAACCAGCCCGTTCGTCAACGGCGCGCCGATCTTCGTGGAGGACCGTGAGGGGCCGCCGTCGCGCGCTTATCTTAAACTGTGGGAAGCGTGCACCCGGATCGGCGCATGGCCCAAGCCGGGCGATGTTTGCATGGATCTTGGTGCGTCACCGGGCGGTTGGACCTGGGCGATTGCGGCGTTGGGGGCGGAGGTAACGGCCATCGACAAAGCGCCCTTGGCCGCGAATGTGGCGGCGATGCCGGGCGTCTCGCTGCGGCAAGGCAGTGCGTTTGCGATGGAGCCGGAGCGGGTGGACTGGATGTTCAGCGACATCATCGCTTATCCGGCGCGGCTGCTGGAATTGGTGCAGAACTGGATCGCCGCCGGGGCGGCTGAGCGGATTGTCTGCACGATTAAGCTGCAAGGCGAGACGGATCATGACGCGGTGGACGCGTTCGCGGCGGTGCCGGGGGCGCGGGTGATGCATCTGTATCATAACAAGCATGAGCTGACGTTTTGTTGGAGCGCGGAGGGGGCGCTCTACGCCGCGCCATTGTCCCAAGGATCCATCACGTCCACCGCCAAATCCTGAAAATGCCGGAGATTGCGCGTGGCAATCTTTGCCTGCTGCGCCAGGGCGATACCTGCGATTTGGATGTCGCGGAAGGCCACGTTCTGGCCCACAGCACGCCGCCGCGCTGAGATGATGGCCGCCTGATCCGCCCCGCGCACATCAAAGTTGAGCACGCGCCCGGCAAAATCCCAGGCAAGCGTGAGATCAAATGCCCGCTCCAAGTCACGCCGACGACGGCTCTTGGACAGGAGCTCCAGCCCAAATCGGATTTCAAACAGGGTGATGGGCGTCAGCCACAATCTGCCGTATCCCGCTACGATATCATGATATTATCCGGAACGTGTGACCGCAATCACATCAGCGCCGCCCCTCGGGGAACGCCGTGTTAACCCCGCCGCGCTCGGTCACTGCGAGTTGCAGTTGCAGAGACTTCCCGTCATCGCCCACGCAATATGCCGGACCACCTTCCAGCGGGGCGGATGGGCCGAAGCTCCAATCGCCGTGGTTGCCGAAGAATTTGTGGGCGGCGGCGTAGCGGATGGAGGTTTCAATCTGCGGTATCGAACAATGGCGCGGGAAGAATGTTGAGCGATGCACGCCGCCATTGGTGAAGCGAACTTCCCCCTCATAGACGCCGTGCCGCCCGATCGGGCGGACGCGCTCAACCCCCTCCACCAGCGGCGAGCGGATGAGTTCGCTATGATAGCCCTCATCGCGACCATTGCGAATTTCGCCGCAGAAGATGTGCACCTCGTTGATCTCCGGCCCCTCACCGCGAAAGCGCGGGCCGTGGCAGTCGAAGCTCTGGGCGTGGGCGGTGGCGGTGAGGGTGAGCATAGCGATTATGATCAAAAGCTTCTGCATCGGTTGCGCTCCTATTGGCCCATCACATACGCCGTGACGCGCGAAGCGCCGTCATCAATCCATCGCGACCATATTGCGAGTCGATGGCGCGATCGATTGCCACGCTGCGCTCGCACTGACGGATGGTTTTTGATTTAACCCTGCGCCGCCAGCACCGCCTCACAAATCCGATCAACATCTTGATCGGTCAAATCCGGGTGCAACGGCAGCGCCATGATCCGGGTCGAGAGGTCTTCGCTCACCGGCAGCACGGCCCCGTCATGCGCGGTGGCATAGGCCGGTTGATGGTGGAGCGGGCGCGGATAATAGATCGCACTCGGCACGCCAGCCGCCTTCAACGACGCCTGCAATGCGTCGCGCGCAGCCCCGTTTGGCAGCAGGATGGCATAAACCGCCCAGGCACTGGTCGAATCCGGCACCAAAACAGGCACCGTCACCGCGTTGGACAGCCGCGCCGAATAGATCGCAGCAATCTTGGCGCGGGCGTCGAGTTCTTCTTGGAACACGGTGAGCTTTGAAAGCAGCACGGCGGCCTGGAGCGTGTCGAGACGGCCATTCATGCCGGTGCGGATCACCTCATAACGCTGCGCACCCTCACCATGCGTGCGCAGGCTGCGATACAGCGCGGCGCGCTCGTCGCTTTCGGTGAACAGCGCGCCACCGTCGCCATAACCGCCCAGCGGCTTGGACGGGAAGAAGCTGGTGGCCGTGGCATCGGCCTGGGTGCCGAGCTTTGAGCCATGCAGTGCTGCACCGAAGGATTGTGCGCAATCATCCAGCGTGAACAGGCCTTCGCGCTGGGCAATCGCCTGGATCGCATCCCAATCGCAAGGCTGGCCGAACAGATCAACGCCCACAATCGCGCGCGGTGTGAGTTTGCCAGCTTCACGAACTTCAGCGATACGCTGTTCCAGATGCGCGATGTCCATCTGGAAGGTGTCGGGATACACATCGACGAACACCGGCGTGGCACCCAGCACCAGCGGCACTTCGGCGGTGGCGGTGTAGGTGAAGGCTGGCAGGAACACCGCATCTCCCCGGCCGATCCCTTCGGCCATCATCGCGATCTGCAACGCATCGGTGCCGGAGGAGACCGCCACGCAGTGCTTGGCCCCGCAGAAGGCGGCAAGTTGGCGCTCAAGCTCTTGTACTTCTGGCCCCAGGATGAAGATGCAATGCGCTAGCACCGCGTCGATACGCGGCTTGAGGTCGGCGGCGATGCGGGCCTGTTGGGCTTTGAGGTCGAGGAACGGAATCGGTTTGACGGCGCTCATGAGGCTAGTCCTTGCGAAACACGCGCGGGGCCGAAATGGCCGTCCGCGTTGTGGTTGAATTCCGGCACCATTCGGCCGAGCAGCGCCAGCGCCGCCGTGGCATCGCCTTCATGGCAAAGCCTTGCGATCTCGTCGATGGCGCGCGCGACTTTATGGGCGTCCGTGGTGCGCGGGGTGGCCATCAGCAGGCCGGGGAAGTCGGTGGGGCGCGGCGGTTCGCGGCCGTGGAAGATTTCCTCGAACAGCTTCTCGCCAGGGCGCAATCCGGTGAATTCGATGCGCACGTCCTGGTCTGGCCGCAGCCCGGCGAGGCGGATCATCTGGCGCGCGAGATCGACGATTTTCACCGGCTCGCCCATGTCGAGCACGAAGATGCCGCCGTCATCAATATGTCGATCACAGCCGACCACGCTGGCTTGCAGGACCAGGCCCACCGCCTCGCGCACCGTCATGAAATAGCGTTCCATCTCAGGATGCGTGACTGTCAGTGGGCCACCAGCGGCGAGTTGGCGTTGGAACACCGGCACAACCGAGCCGGTCGAGCCCAGCACATTGCCGAAGCGCACCGTCACGCAGCGCATGCCACCGGACGCACGGGCGGTGATGTCGAGCGCCTGACAATACATCTCCGCCATCCGCTTCGCAGCCCCCATTACCGAGGTTGGGTTCACCGCCTTGTCGGTGGAGATCACCACCATCGCCGAGGCCCCCGCAGCGCTGGCCGCATCGGCCACGTTGCGAGTGCCGAGCACGTTGGTGAGCAAGCCCTCAGTCGGGTTGTGCTCCACCATCGGCACGTGCTTCAGGGCAGCTGCATGAAACACCAGATCGGGTCGCGTCTCGCGCATCACGTGGCGAATGCGGGCGGCATCGCGGATATCGGCAATGACAATCTGGCGCAGATAGCCCTGCGGCGCGCCGAGTTCCTGCTCAATCTGCCACAGCGCATATTCGCCATTGTCGAGCAGAACCAGATGTGTGGGTGCCAGTGCTGCAATCTGGCGGGCAAGCTCCGAGCCGATGGTGCCGCCTGCCCCGGTGACCAGCACCCGCTTGCCGCGCACCAATCGCGCAATCGCATCTCGATCAAGCTTGCGCTGCGGTCGGTTGAGCAAATCCTCAATCGCCACCGGCTTGAGATCAAACGAGGCGGTGGCCGCATCCAAAACGGTCGGACGTGGCGCGCGCGCCACGCGCACCCCCTCAGCATCCGCCACCAGCATCAATTGCCGCAACGCTGCACCGGGTAGATCGGGGTCAGTGACCACCAATAAATCGGGCAGTGCGTCGCGCTCACTCAGGCGGGCGATAATCGTCTCGACGTCATCAAGCGTGCCCAAAATCGGTACGCCATTGATCCGCCGCCCAGTTTGTGCGTGGCCAAGCGAGAGCAGACCCACTGCGCGGTAGTTCGTGGGAATGCCGCCCATGTTGT
>CAIZGT010000299.1 GCA_903932545.1 uncultured Rhodospirillales bacterium | reverse complement strand
CGCGAGAACCGGATTGTGCCGGAGAAGAACGACCTCAACTCCATGCTCTTCCTGCTCACGCCGGGCGTGGAAAGCAGCAAAGCCGGCAATTTGCTGTCCAATCTGGTGTTCTTCAAACGCCTGCACGACGACAACGCCAAGCTGGAAGAGTGCATCCCCGAGTTCACCGCCAAGCGCAAGGAACGCTATGGCGGCATGCGCCTGCGCGATTTGTGCGCCGAGATGCACGGCTATTACCGCGACGCCAACACCTCCTTCCTGCAACGCCAGCAATTCCGCGCCAGCAACTTCCCCGAACAAGCAATGCCCGCCAATCTCGCGATGCGCGAACTCACCCGCAACAATGTGGACTACCTCCCGCTCGACGAAATCTCCGGCCGGATCGCCACCACCATGTTTGTGGTCTATCCCCCAGGCATCGCCACCATCGTGCCCGGTGAGCGCCTGGGCGAGCGCGCGCAGCCAATGATTGATTACCTGAAGGTGTTCGAAACCGGAGCCAATCTCTTCCCCGGCTTTGAGAATGAAATCCAAGGCCTCTACCGCGAAAAAACCCCCGATGGCCGAACGCGGTTCTTCACTTACGTGGTGCGGGAGTAATCACCCCAAGCCACGCCCCCCGTCATTGCAAGCGCAGCGCAGCAATCCAACGCTAGATCGGCTGGCTTGTTGCGTTTCGTTGGTAATGACGAGCCTATTTAATAACTAACCGGAACGATTAAGGCGTATCTCTGCGCTCCGCGTCAGCGCATTTTTCCAAAACCCTGCCTTCGCGCTGCCGCCAGCACGCCGCGCGGCAACGGAATCCGAAACGGCTCCGGCTTGGGTCGCGGATTGCGGGGTTTGCGCGGCTTCATCTCGGGTGCTTTATCCACCGTCCACGGCAATTCAATCGCCAGCGCCCGGCACATTGGGCGCAAAATCCGCATTGCTTGCGGAGATGCCGCCAGAAATTCCACCATCTCCGGCGTGTTCAACACCGTCTGTAGCTGTACGCCAAAGCACGCCGCCTGATGCCCGGCCATCTGGACCAACCACGCGAACCGGCGCGGCAATCGCAGCTTTGGCATGCTGCGCGCTTGGCGCGGTGCCGCCTGCCGCTGTCCCACGCGCCACAGCGTGCCCGCGCGAAACCGCACCAACATCCGCTCAATCTTGCCAATCGTCGTGCTGATCCGCCGATGCAACAGCAACGCCAGCACCGGCTCCACCGCCCAAGCCCCCAACACCCCCTGCACCGCGCGCAAAATCACCCGCACCTTTGCGGCGAGCGTGTCAGGCGCAGATTGTGAGAGGGAGGGGGCTGAATCCATCCGCCACTCTACCGCACAGGCACGGGGTGGCTTCAAGCTCATTCGTCCCAAGCGCGGGTGTCGTGGGGCTGCGCGGGCTTATCTGAAATCCCTGAGATCATGTTTTCAGTGAGGCCGACAGCCCCCGATCCGACCAACAATATCCGCCGCATCGTAGAACACCGCCACAATCACCGTCGGCCCGACTGTATTATACGCAACCCAATATCGTCCTGCCTTCACCCAGGCGCGTCCTGGTGCTGCGAGCTCGGGGTAAGGTCGTGGGGCCGCCAGACCCATTCCCGGATTCGTTTGGATCTTTCGCCAAGCTGTTTGCAAAGCCGCTAATAATGCCCGGATCGCCGGTGCACGCTCACGATCTTCGTAATATTGGCGCAGGTTGCGAACCTGTTGAGCCGCTTCTGGCGTAAATGCGATCAACGATGCGGCTGGGCCTTGCGCTTCAACGCCGCTGAGCCCTTGCTCTCCACCCGCACAATCGCTTCGCGCAACTCGCTCATTACCTCGTCGCCCGGCACAACCATCCCGGCTGCCAATTGCGCCTCGCTGCGCAACAGTGCGTCATGCCATGCTGCGGATGATTTCTGCGGAACGGTCGGATTGGTCATGCTGCAAACAATAGCAGGCGGCGCCAGCGCCGCGCCATTGGTATTAATCCGAGGTGACCGCCCCAATCACCCCCGCCGATCCGCAATCCCCTTGCCCATCAGCAACCCCAACTCCCCCGGCCTGCCGCGATACTCGCGCATCATGCGATAGGGCACGTTGGTGATCTCGCTGATCACATTCAGCTTGCCCGCCACGTCCAGCGCGCTGAACCGCTTGCCTTTGGAATTTTGCTCATACAACCCCGCCACCGCCTGCCGCACCCGCACCGGAATGGCGTTGAGCACAGATTCATGGTCTGGCGTGATGTCCTGCGCCGTCAGTTTGCGAACTGGCACGGCTTGCGGTGAGGCTTTCGCCACCTCGCCGCGCGCGAGCGGGCGTGGTGGTGGCGCGTCGTCATCCGGTGGGCTGTCGGTCAGATCGCGCGCGAGGAAATCGGCCTCCGCACCGTTGTCCTGCACCAGATAGACCCGATCACCGTCGCATTCGAGCACCGTGAAGCTGCGACCATCACGGCGCAGCCAAACCCGTTGGCCTTCGTCAAACATCGCAAGATCCTTTCGTAGGGCGG
>CAIZGT010000298.1 GCA_903932545.1 uncultured Rhodospirillales bacterium | reverse complement strand
CGGTTGGCCGTGAGGGTGAAGGGCGTGCCGGGCTCGTCTGAGCGGACAGCGGGCGGCTCGGCCAGGCCTTTGAATTCGGTTTGATACACCGCGCCTTCGGCATGCGCCGGGCCAGGGTCCATCTCGATATAGGCACCTGAGACCAGGGTATCGAGGCCCGAAATATTGCCTGCGTTCAGCCGTGGCCGCACCACCCAGAACCGCGCCTTATCGGTCAGCTGCCCCGCCGCCTCGCGCTGCATCTGCACAGTGACGACAACATGGCTGAGATCATCGCTGAGCCGGATACTGTCCACCGTGCCGAGATCAACCGCCTTGTGACGCACCTTGGTCTGCCCGGCCTTGAGGCCGTCGGCGGCTTTGAAGGTGAGCGTCACCGTTGGGCCGTGTGACGATATAGCGGTGTAGGCAAGGTAGCCCGCGATGAGAAACGCGATGATCGGGATCAGCCAAATTGGCTGAAACCGTCGTGCGGGCTGAACTTTTGCATGCGGATCAAGATCGTCGTCGTCGGTCATCCGCGTTCCCGTCTCAGCGCGTCCCACATCAGACGCGGATCAAATTCCTCGGCAGCGAGCATGGTCAGGATTACCACCGCACAAAAGCACAACGCGCCAGCACCGGGAACAACGGTTGCCAGCGCGCCCATCTGCACGAGGGCGGTCAAGATGGAAATCATGAAAACGTCAATCATCGACCAGCGCCCCGCCGCCTCGACGATGCGATAGAGCAGCGTGCGTTGCGCCAATTGCGCCCGGCTGCGGCGTTGGGTGCTGATCAGCAGGAACGCCAACCCCAGCACTTTGAGCATCGGCACCGCCACCGAGGCGGTGAACACCAAGGCGGCAAGCGGCCACAACCCGTCTGCCGCCAATTCGAACACCCCGGCCAGAATGGTGTGCGGGGTGCCTTGACCAAGCTGGGTCACCGTCAGAATCGGCAATGTGTTGGCGGGGATATACAGGGCGACGGCGGCGAGCAGCAGGGCCCAGCTTTTGGCCAATGACTCCCGGCTGCGCAGTTCCAGATGCGCGCCGCAGCGTGGGCAGATGGTGGCCCCCACGCTCACCCGCCCACAGCAATCACACGACAACCGGCGCTTGGACCCTGTGGGGCGGTGCTGGGTCACTACGTCTGGGTTATCCAACGCCGCCCACATCGCTGGGCGATCCAGCGTGGCGTCGGCGGCTGCCGTCATCAGCATCACCGCACCCAACGCATACGCGGCGATGCCAACATGAACCGGCGCGAGGTCAATCAGCTTCGCGTAGGCGACGAGCACCCCCATCAGAAACACTTCCAGCATCGACCACGGCGCCATCCACTCCGCCCATCGCAACAGCGTCGCCAGATGACGCTTGGAGACCGGCAGAACATCAGGCCGATACACGCCCAGCAGCACGCGGGCCGTCAGGGTGAGGCGGGCGAGCGGGGCCAGCAGTGTGGTGGCCAGCACCACCAAAGCAAGCGGGGCCAGGCCGGTTTGTTGCAACGCTTCCGGCCCGCCGAGCAGCGTGGTTTGCCGCCCTGCCCCGAGTTCAAGCGTGAGGAATGGCTGCGTTGCCGCGAGCGTGAACAGCAGCAATGCCGCAATCACCAATGCCAAAGCCCGCCGCGCCGGGTCGGTGCGATGGGCGCGCAACAAGCTGCCGCAACGCCCGCAATTCAACCGTGTGTGCGGCCGCGGCACACCAACGGTTTGAAACAAGCCACACATCGGACATTCACGCAGTGCGGACACCAATTCGCCTCAGCTTTATGGTCTGGCCTCAATAGACGCATGACGTATCGGTTGGCATAAGTCGAGGCCAGAGGCGTTCGACCGCAGTCTGCTTTGGGAGTGTCCCGCTTGGCCACGATTTCGCTGGAACATCGCCCGCATGTGATCGTGCTGGGCAACGAAAAGGGCGGCTCGGGCAAATCCACCGCCGCGATGCACGTCATCGTCGGCCTTCTGCGCGACGGCTATCAGGTGGGCGCGCTCGATCTCGATGCGCGTCAGGCCACGCTGTCGAACTACATGGCCGCCCGTGTCACCTATGCCGCCAACCATCACAGCAATCTGCCGCAGCCCCGCGTGGTCGCGGTGCACCGCGTGGAGCAAGACAGCAAAACCGCCGCTGAGGGTGCCGAACGCGCGGCGTTCGAGCAGGCACTTGCCTCGCTCTCCGCCGATTGCGACGTCGTGGTGATTGACTGCCCGGGCTCAGACACGTTCCTCTCCCGGCTCGGCCACTCTTATGCTGACACGCTGATCACGCCCATCAACGACAGCTTCGTTGATTTTGCGATGCTGGCGAAGGTGGACCCCGATAATCTCGACGTGATCAACCCTAGCGTTTACAGCGAGATGGTCTGGCAAGCGCGCAAGCAACGCTTTGCGCGGGATCGTGGGCGGTTCGATTGGATTGTGATGCGCAATCGGCTCGGTGCCAACGTGGCGCGCAACAAGCGTGATGTCGGCACCACATTGGAGGCGCTGGCCAAGCGGATTGGCTTTCGCACCGTCACCGGATTTGGCGAACGCGTGATCTTCCGCGAACTCTACCTCCAAGGCCTTACTCTGATGGATATGCGCGATGCCTCAGTGGGAATTTCGCTCAGCATGAGCCACGTCGCCGCCCGCGCCGAGGTGCGCGCCTTGCTGTCGGCGATCAAACTCGCGCCCCCACGCTTCAGCCTGAGTGCGCCGCGAGGGTAGTGAGAAACTGGTGCCGCTTGTGGGAATTGAACCTACGACCTACCGATTACGAATCGGTTGCTCTACCCCTGAGCTAAAGCGGCGCAGCG
>CAIZGT010000297.1 GCA_903932545.1 uncultured Rhodospirillales bacterium | reverse complement strand
TGGCAGGTGTCGGCCCAACGCAGCGCGCGTTCGATCATGTATTTGCTCTCCCCATAGGGCGAGCCGGGTGCGACTAACGCATTTTCGCCAATCGGCCCATCGCCGCTTTCGGAGAACAAGTTCGCGGTGGAGGACAGCACAAACCGGGTGATGCCGTGGCGGATACACGCATCAATCAGTGTCAACGCGCCGCCCGCATTTTCGCGCAAATACCGCATCGGTTGGCGCATGCTCTCGCCCACCAGCGAAAGCGCTGCGAAGTGGAATACAGCGTCAAACGGGCCATGGCCAAAGGCCACTTCAAGCCCGGATGGGTCGGAAATATCGGCTTCCACCAACACCACGCCGCGCGGCAATGCGTCACGGTGGCCTTGGCGCAGATTGTCGATCACAACAACCTCAGCCCCTTGGCGAACCAATAAATCAACGAGATGACTGCCGACATAGCCAGCACCGCCAGTGACCAGAAAGCGATCCATCAGGAGGGCTCCTTTCAACACAGTCGTGAAGATGAAAAAGCGAGGCGAAATCAGGCTGCAGCGGCGGCCGGCGCGTTATTCTCTGCGGTTAAAACCGATTGGCCTGGGTGCTCTGGGCATGCGCCTCGCACCAGGAAAGTTTCGAATGCACCGCCACCTGTGCGGCGAATGGTGTAGCGCCGACGCTTGGCAGGGCCCGCTAGGTGCATCGCGCCAATGATCTCAAAAGGCGCATAGGGCTTGCAGAACGCCCGTTTCGTGTCGTGCCACATCGGCACGCCGCGATCACAGATCCAGTTGTTGGATGGGTCCAGGAATGTGGCTGCAGCGGCAGGTGTTTTGCGAGCGGCGGGGCGATACAATGCGTGGTTCAGCGCGAATTGATCATGTGGCACCAATGCACCACTGCGCTGAATGGCAGCCTGATAACGTTGCGCCCACGCCTTCCATTGCGGCGCACCGGCGATGGCCGCGAACATCCCGGCATTGAGATGGCGTTGGCTGAGGAGATAGCCTGCCGAGAGCGGCCCATAGCCCAGCACAAAATGCTTCGCTGTCCAGCCCAGAAGCCAAGGCTGCAAGCGATAGCCTGGATCGCTCTCATGCGTGACGGCAAAGCCGGTTTCGGTCGCGCCGTTGATATAGCGCGTCAACACGTCGAGGTTTTGCAGCCAGACGTCTGAATCGATCCATATATAGATGTCATGGCCCGGGAAATATTCCGGCAAGAATGGCCGCGCCAAAAACGACAGCAAAGCAGGGCTGTAATCCTCGGCCTTCAGCCCAAAATGCGCGCTCGGCTTGGTGATTTGAACGCCGCTCTGCATGAGCCAAGCGCGATCCGCATCATTGAGGCCGATATCGAAACAGGCCATCGCCACATCGTCGCGCGCCAACATCGGTGCGATGGACGCCATCATGTCGCGCAACAGCGGCATAAACCGCCAGTCGCACGCACTGACGATCAGGATACGCGGCGTTGCCGTTTTCATGATGTGCTGCCCTCCTGCGCAACCGTGCTGGGTCCGCGCCCGCCGCCGCCCAGAAGTTGCGTCCACATTCGGCCAAGCCTGCCGACAATGCGGTTGAACAGAAGGGCGTAGGTGGAGGGGTGGCGCAAAATCGTGAGCAAAGCCTTCATCCAGCGCCACTCAGCGGCGTGGCGTTGGGCGTCTAGATAGTGGATCATCACGCGATACTGCGCGGCACGGGTGCGCAACATGGCCACCACCTCCCATTCACCCTTCGCCTGCATTTGCGTGATGAAATGCGAGTTTGCGGCCAACGCGTCGCGATAATTATAACGCCACGGGCCGGCCCCGGTGGTGGTCCAGGTGCGCGACTGCGTGCCGAATGGCAGCGTCCACTTATACAGCGGCTCACCCACCAAACACCCACGACCACCCGCCACGAAGAAGTTGAGCAGGTAATAGAAATCTTCGGCCAGCCGGGTGTTTTCGTAATAGCGCAGATCATGCGCTTCGATGAACGACCGGCGCACCACAGGCTTCAGCAACCCATAATCGAAATCGGCGAACGAGTTGTTGTTGCTGAGAATATCCTGCGTTACCAGCAATCGCGGCGTGGCAAAGGCTGGAAAGCCGGTGCGCAGAATGCGATCTGCACCAGAGTCGAAATACGCAAGATTATCCGCCACCAGATCACTGCCACAGGCCTCAGCCGCGCTGATCAGGTTAAGCAAGCGGTGCGGGTCAAATTCGTCATCGGCATCCAGCACCGCGACCCACTCGCCACGCGCACGCTCAATCATCACGTTCATTGCATGTGATTTGCCGCCATTTTGCGGCAGACGGATGAATTGGATCCGCGCGTCTTCCGCAGCCAACGCCTGCGCCACGGCAGCGCTGTCGTCGGTTGAGCCATCGTCGGCGATCAAGATCTCGATGTGGCGCAGGCTTTGGACCATTGCTGAACGTACGGCGCATTCCAGCGTGGCCGCGCTGTTATAAACGGGAATCACCACGCTGACCGTGGGATGCATCAGCGCGTTCATATTTCCAGCATCCGTTCAGGGGCCATGCGTCCGCAGGCGATATCGACAAACGCCAGCGCATTGCCCTTTAGTCGGCCCCGGCGGTCGATATACGGCTCTGGTTTCAAGGATTTCAGCGTGTTGGCGGCAATATTGCGGCCAACGCTGGCAACCGTGCGGGC
>CAIZGT010000296.1 GCA_903932545.1 uncultured Rhodospirillales bacterium | reverse complement strand
GAACACCAGTGCGGCGAACAAGAGCAGATAGACGCAGATGCCGACCGAGTCCTTAACAGTGTAATACGGGTGGAACGGCAGTGTGTCTTGCTCACTCTTCGGCTCGATACCCAATGGGTTGTTCGAGCCAGTAATGTGTAGCGCAACCACATGGAGGAACACCACGCCAGTGATCACAAACGGCATTAGGTAGTGCAACGAGAAGAAGCGGTTCAGCGTGGGGTTATCCACCGAGAAGCCGCCCCAGAGTAGCGTCACCACATACTCGCCCACCACGGGAATGGCGGAGAACAGATTGGTGATCACCGTCGCGCCCCAATAGGACATCTGGCCCCATGGCAGCACATAGCCCATGAACGCAGTTGCCATCATCAGCAGCAGAATAACCACACCGATCATCCACAGCAGTTCACGCGGCTTTTTATACGATCCGTAATACAAACCGCGGAAAATGTGAATATAGACGACGATGAAGAACATCGACGCACCATTGGCGTGCACATAGCGCAGCAGCCAGCCATAGTTCACGTCACGCACAATGCGCTCAACACTATCAAACGCGCCGGCGGTTGAGGCATTGTAGTTCATCGCCAGGAAGATGCCGGTGACGATCATGATGATCAGATTGACCATCGCCAACGCACCGAAATTCCAGAAATAGTTGAAGTTACGAGGCGTCGGGAAAACGCCGTATTCCTTCGTCATCATCGTAAACAGCGGCAGACGCGTATCAACCCAGTTGATCACGGGGTTCTTAAACTCAGACTTGTGCAGGCCAACCATGGCTTTGCTCCAAAAAAATGACCGATCTAGCGGGAAAGGTTCAGCCGATTTTGATGCGGGTGTCCGTCATGAACGCATAAGGCGGCACGGCAAGGTTCGACGGGGCGGGACCATGGCGCATGCGGCCGGACACGTCATACTGACTGCCGTGGCATGGGCAGAACCAGCCACCGAAATCACCGCGTGCATCGGTGGTTTTATTGCCGAGCGGCACGCAACCCAAATGGGTACAAATGCCGACCACCACAATCCATTGCTCATGCCCCGCTTTAACGCGGTCGGCATCGGCAGCCGGATCACCCAGTTCTGAGAGCTTGACGCTCTCAGCGGTTTTAATCTCTTCCGGGGTGCGATGACGCACGAATACCGGCTTGCCGCGCCAGACGATGGTCACACCCTGACCGGCCGGAACCGAAGATACGTCGAACTCCACCGACGAAAGTGCCAGCACGTCACCCGATGGGTTCATGCTGTCAATCAGCGGCCAAGCGATCGCGCCTACCCCGATGGCAGCGCCAGACGCGGCAACCAGTTTCAGGAAATCGCGCTTTGAGGGGTCCGGCACATGCCCGGCACCATGCTCATGGGCGGTAGCAGACATTCACAACGTCCTTTTCTTTCTGTCCGCCTTGCAGCGGAGCGTTACAGCACGCGACGATCAAACGGGCGATCACGCGCGCGGCCAAAACGCCACGTCGCGGTGGTTCGTCCACCGACAGCGCGACCCTTCTATAGCCACGACTTCGCCCCTGCAACATGATGCGTAAATAGAATACGATCCTGCACACGGCCAATTGGGATGGAAAGAGAATGCCGCAAGATACCGCACTGCACGCCGTCGCGCCGCCACACGCCGCTATGAAGGACGCCGCTCGCGCGTGGTTCGAGTCGCTGCGTGATCGAATTTGTGCAGCTTTTGAAGCGATCGAGGATGAAGCCGAAGGTCTCGCACTCTACAACGCCAAGCCTGCCGGACGTTTCACCCTCTCCCCGTGGAATCGCCCCGAGGGCGGCGGTGGGGTGATTGGGCTGATGCGGGGGCGAGTGTTTGAGAAAGTCGGTGTCAATGTCTCCACTGTTATGGGGGAGTTCAGTGAGGATTTCCGGGCGCAAATCCCGGGTGCGGCTGAAGATCCGCGCTTTTTCGCCACCGGCATCTCTCTGGTGGCACACATGGCCAGCCCGCGCGTGCCAGCGGTGCATTTCAACACCCGCATGCTCGTCACCACCAAAGGTTGGTTCGGCGGCGGCGGCGATCTGACGCCGATGAAGCACGAAGCCCCCGACTCGGTTGCGGATGCGGCAGGCTTTCACGCCTGTTTCCAGGCGGCCTGCGACAAGCACGATCCGGAATATTATCCAAAGTTCAAAGCGTGGTGTGACCGCTACTTCTTCCTACCCCACCGCAACGAACCCCGCGGCTTGGGCGGGATTTTCTATGATCATCTTAACACTGGCGACGCGGAGGCCGATTTCGCCTTTACCCGCGATGTGGGCGACGCCTTCCTGGCCGCCTACCCGCCCATCGTCCGCCGTCGCATGGCCGAGCCCTGGACGGCAGACGAGCGCGAGCACCAGCTGGTTCGTCGCGGGCGTTATGTGGAGTTCAACCTCATCCATGATCGTGGCACGCTGTTTGG
>CAIZGT010000295.1 GCA_903932545.1 uncultured Rhodospirillales bacterium | reverse complement strand
GATTCCGGAGCATTCGCAGTTTATATCCGAGCCAGATGGCCAACGAGTGCTGATGCTGGGCTGCATGGGCCGTGCCAGCGCAGCCCTGGCCGCGCTGGGCAATACGCTGGATTTCGAGATGATCGCAGTCCGCTCCCACCACGAGTTGCCATTCCGCCTGCACCACAATCGCCCCCTCGCGGTGGTGGTGGCGCTGCTGCCCGACACGCTGGAAATGAGTTCCGCGCTGCGCTGCATCGCGGCCTACAACCCCGATTTGCCGGTGCTACTGCTGGGCGACGACCACGCCGCCTTGCTCGGCACCATCGATGCGGCCGAGCACCTTTGGAGCCTGTCACAGTTGTCGCTGGAGTCAGCACACGCCTCACCACGCGGATTAATGCGCTTTTTTGCAAAAGCGGGTCAACATCGCGGGGCGCTGCGGCTGATGCCAGTGGGGTAGCGTAAAAAGATGGGTAGCCTAAAGCCCGGCAGCCCGCCGCAGCACAGTCTCAGCCGAGGCATCGCTCTCTCGTGACGCCCACGCCACATATTGGTCCGGCCGCACCAAGAACAGCCCACTTCCATACTTCGCCCGATCTCCGCCGAAATCGTCGCGCAGCACATCAAGCTTGATCCCCAATTCTGCGGCGGCGGCCGCGAACTGCGAAGCATCGGCGTCCAGCGCCACGAGGGTGAAATTCTCACCGAGCGCCTCAAAAATATTGCGCCCATCCGACAACATCGTCGGCGTCAAGTGATGCCCCGCACGGGCCAGAAAAGCGTGATTTCCCACCGAACTGCTAACGCCACCTTCCGGGCCGAACACCGCCGGTGAGCCCTCATAATGCGGCTCAAACGAATGCACCTCAGTGGTGGCATCGCTGGTCCGCGCTGCCCAATTCGCCTCGAACGCCGCAAGATCAAGCGTCGGATCGTAAGTCTCAACAAAAGCCCGATCCACCTCGATCGATTTGGCAATAAAGTCGCGCGCGTTGGAAGCAAACACCGGCTGGCGCTCCGCCGAGTAGGAATCGAGCAGCGCGTCGCCGCCCCAGCCTTGCAGGTTGGCCGCGAGTTTCCATTCCAGATTCGCAGCATCTTCAAGCCCGGCATTCACCCCATAACCACCATAAGGCGGATGCGAATGCGCCGCGTCCCCGGCGATAAACAGGCGCTTGTTGCGATAATTATCCGCCACCGAAAACCGCAAATCCCAGAAGCCGATATGCTGGAATTCAATATCGAACTCCGCACCCGCGCATTCAAACACCAGCGCCTTGAAGTCGTAATTGTCCTTCGTCGTCCCGAGTGGCACCGGGCAGTGAAAGAACCAGGTGGTGCCAAGATCAACCCGACCAAAGAAACGCCAATAGCCTTTGTTCTCAGGGTCCAGCACATTGAAAAAAGATTTGCCCGGAAACGCGGCGAGCTTTTCGTGCAGGCCGATGGATTTGAACACCAGCAGCACCATCAGCCGATTATGGTCGTTGTAAGTCTGCGTCAGTCCGGCCGCCTCGCGCACAACCGAGCGTGTGCCGTCCGAGCCCACCGCGTAGTCAGCACGCACCGTAACGCTCTGGGAGCCGGCGCGATTGCTGGCCACGCACGTCACGCCGCCGTCATCTTGCGCAATCGACTCCACCCGTTGGCCCAGGATCACCTTAACTGATGGCAGTTCCGCCACGCGGGCGCGCATCACCGCTTCGGTTTGATACTGCGGCAGGCGTTCATTGCCGGTGTAATAATATTGCCCGACCAGCTCGCGCTTCATCCAATCATGCCGATACTTACCAAGTAGCGTGCCATAGGTCGTCATCCCGCCCATGCCCCAATCGGCGGGAACGGTGCGCGCCGCACGGATTTGCTTCTCAGCCCCCCAGAAGTGGAAATGCTCCATCGTCCGCGCCGTCAGGTTCTGGCCGCGCGGAATTTGATGCAGCGTCTCAGTGCGCTCCAGCACCACCACATTGATGCCGCGCTGGCCCAAGCCGATGGCCATCCCCATCCCCACCGGCCCGCCGCCCACGATGCACACCTGGGTTTGCATGGTCTCAGTCATACCAACATCCTCACATCAGCGATGAGCAGCCGGGCCGCGCACGCCCGCAAACCGCAGCGCAAACCCAGCGAGTGCGGCCACCCCAGCCGGGATGGCAGCAACGAGGAACAGCTCCTGTGGCGCCCAATGCATCGCCAGCAACACGCCACCGATGATCGGCCCGATGATCGAGCCAATGCGACCCACACCAAACGCCCAGCCCACGCCAGTTGCGCGCAAAGCGGTGGGATAAAACGTCGCTGCCGTCGCATTCGAGCAATTTTGCCCGCCCACGATGCAGAACCCCGCAAAGAAGATCGCAATCGCCAGTGCTGGGATGGTATGGCCAACCGAGCCGATGGAGGCGATGGCAATCACGGCCACCAGATAAATGAAGCCCAGTGCCTTGGTCGCGACGCGGTCCATCGCCGAGCCGAGCGCAAACGTACCAACCACGCCGCCCACTTGCAGCAACGCACCCAGCAACGCCGAAACCGACACCGACGCACCCAGATCGTTCAACACCGTCGGCAGCCAGTTCGACAGGAAGAACAAATCGAGCAAGCTACAGAAGAACAGCACCCAAATCAGCAACGTCGCCACCGCGCGCCCGTCACGCAGCAATTGCAACACCGGAATCCCCGGCAAATGCGGCTCAGATGTGGTGTAGTGGGTGTCGGCGGCGAAGCTCAACTGCGGATACATCCGCGCCAGCACCGTCGAAACCGCCGCATTGGCCGTGCCGCGCAAAGCCAAGAATCGCACCGATTCCGGCAGTTTCAAAAACAGGAACGGCAGCAACAGCAACGGCGCGGCCCCACCAACCAGAAACACTGCGCGCCAGCCATATGAGGGAATCAGCCACGCCGCGATCCCACCGCCCACCGCGGCACCGATGGAAAATCCAGTGAACATGCACATCACCATCGTCGAACGCCGCCGCAGCGGGCTG
>CAIZGT010000294.1 GCA_903932545.1 uncultured Rhodospirillales bacterium | reverse complement strand
TGCTGGCCGACGCCTATGGCGAGGCACCGTCGCTGGTGCTGATCGCCACCGGGTCTGAGGTTGTGTTGGCCATGCAAGCCCGCGCGATGCTGCATGATCAAGGTGTTGCGGTCTGCGTGGTGTCGATGCCATGCACGGATGTGTTCGACCGCCAGGACGCGGCGTATCGCGCCACCGTGTTGCCGCGCGGCGTTGCGCGTGTCGCGATCGAAGCGGCATCGCCTGATCTTTGGCGCAAATATGTCGGGCTGGAGGGCGATGTGATCGGGATGGAGAGCTTTGGCGAATCCGCCCCGGCTCCGGCCCTACTTGCCCATTTTGGCTTCACTGCCGAGGCTATCGTGGCGCGCGCGCTCGCCGTTCTGTCCTAACCGCCTGTTCTTCGGAGTCTCTCATGGCCGTCGTTTCCCTCCGGCAGCTTTTGGATCATGCAGCTGAGCATGATTACGGTCTGCCTGCCTTCAATATCAACAACATGGAGCAGATCCATGGTATCATGGCTGCCGCCGCCGCCACCGACAGCCCGGTGATCCTGCAAGGCTCAGCCGGGGCGCGCAAATATGCTGGTGAGGCGTTTTTGCGTCGCATGGTGGAAGCGGCGGTGGAAACCTGGCCGGATATTCCGATTGCGATGCACCAAGATCACGGCTCCAGCCCCGCGGTGTGCCTGCGCTCGATGCGCTCTGGGTTTAGCTCGGTGATGATGGACGGCTCGCTGATGGCCGACATGAAAACCCCGGCAAGCTTTGCGTATAACGTGGATGTCACGCGTCGTGTGGTGGAAGCGGCGCATGCGGTGGGCGTGTCGGTGGAGGGTGAACTCGGCTGTCTCGGTTCGCTGGAAACCGGCGAGGCGGGTGAGGAGGACGGCTCCGGAGCCGAGGGCAAGCTGTCGCATGACCAGATGCTGACCGACCCGGGTGAGGCAGAGGAGTTTGTGCGCCTTACCGGGGTGGATGCACTGGCGATTGCCATCGGCACCAGCCACGGCGCTTACAAATTCACCCGCAAACCGACCGGCGACATTCTGGCGATCGGTCGCATTGCTGAAATCCACGCTCGCATTCCCAACACGCATTTGGTGATGCACGGCTCGTCGTCCGTGCCGCAGCAATGGCTCGACGTGATCAGCCAATATGGTGGCGCGATGAAAGAGACCTATGGCGTGCCGGTTGAGAGCATCGTTGAGGGGATCAAGCACGGCGTGCGCAAGGTGAATATCGATACCGATATCCGCCTGGCGATGACGGGTGCGATGCGTCAGTTGATGGGCACCAAGCCTGACGAATTCGACCCGCGCAAATTCTTCGCCGCCGCCACCAAGGCGACGACTGAACTGTGCAAACTTCGCTTTGAGGCATTCGGTGCTGCGGGCCATGCCAGCAAAATCAAGCCGATCCCGCTGAGCGTGATGGCGGAACGATACGAGGCAGCCTGAGGTTCCAACAGTCTGGTTGAGTGAGGAGTGATGCGCCCGACCGCATATGCGGTTCGGCGCATTTTCTGGCTTCGATAGATGCCACGAATCTGCCGTCCGCCCTTCCCGCGCCAACGCGGCTTGCGGCT
>CAIZGT010000293.1 GCA_903932545.1 uncultured Rhodospirillales bacterium | reverse complement strand
GGGTGGCATCGACCGGCGTTGTAGCCCGCATATCCTGGCAGAACTCAGCCACACTGGCCTCAAACGCCTCGCCCTCGCGGAAAAGTTCGGGGTCCATTGCCAAACAGAAATGCGCAAGTCCCAGCCGATCTCCACGAGCGTGCGCTGGATTGGACGGATAAGTCTCTGCCCCGAGGCCAGCGGTGAGGATGTTGACCATCATCGCCAAGCCATAACCCTTGTGGCTGGAATTCTCGGGCGTGCCCCCCAACGACGTGAGGAAACCGCCACGGTCCGCCACATCCAGCGGGTCGGTGGTCGGGTGTCCTTTTGCATCGAGGATCCATCCCGCAGGTACCGGCAGCCCCTCATTGGCCTTATTCCGCACCCGACCATAGGCGACGGTGGTCGTCGCCATATCCAGAAGGAACGGCCGCCCAGGCTCTCCTGGAGCGGCAAAGCACCATGGATCGGTGCCCAGCCGAGCTTGCGCACCGAATGTGGGAGCCACACGCACACCAGACGCCGAGGTGGCGACCATACCGATCAAGCCTTCCTCCGCTGCCATCCGCCCATAATAGCCGCAAGCGCCAAAATGGCTGGTGTTGCGCACCACAACCACACCGATCCCACTCACCGCCGCTTTCTCAATCGCAGTCCGCATTGCAAACGCGGCGGGCACATGGCCGAGGCCACCGCCGCCATCAACGAGAGCTGAAACCATGGTTTGCTTGATGATTTTCGGATGCGCGGCAAGGTTCAGGCGCCCCTCTTTCCGCCACATATCATAAGGCGGCAACATAGACATTCCGTGGCTGTCGATGCCATGCAGATCGGCATAACCAAGAATCTGCGCCGTCTCGCGCGCCTCAACAATCGGCATCCCCCAGGCAGCGAGAATCGCCTCAATCTGCGCCACATGTTTGGCGTAGAGTGCCGCTTTGATCATCTTCAGGTTTCCTCGGGCGATTGTCATTGCGACAAACCTTGCGCAACTGCGCCATGACGGCAAGGTTGGGGCATAGGAGAATGGAATGTCCGAATCGGTCCAACCCAGGCCTGCCGCAAGCCTATTGCTCATCAGAGATCCGTTTTCTGCACCAAGCGTGCTCATGGGACAGCGCGGAGCGTTCCATAAATTCATGCCGGGCCGATTGGTATTTCCTGGCGGCGGCGTGGACCCGGTGGACGCGACTGCCCCGATTTCCCATTCGCCATCGCCCAACGCATTGCGCAATCTGCAACGCATAGCTGGGTTGGAGTTGGCCAAAGGCCTCCTATCGGCCACGGCACGTGAATTGGAAGAGGAGACCGGCCTTAGCCTCGGCAGCCCGCCTAATCTGTCCGGCCTAGACTTTCTCTGCCGCGCCATCACTCCGCCCACCAATCCAATCCGCTTCGATGCTTATTTTTTCATCGCTGATGCGAGTGCCGCCACGGGTATGCTCGGAGGCTCCGGTGAATTGGAAGAATTGCGCTGGTATTCGCTGACCGAGGCTTTGGTGCTCGATCTTGCCTTCGCCACGCGGCAGGTTCTGCTTCAGGCACAGAACTGGCTGAGCCTTAGCGCTGAAATGCGCGATAGCCGCAGCGCTATCCCGGTGATGCGGGAGCGGAACTGGACCGCGGAATAGCTCGACCTTCGCGTTCCAGCTTGATCAGATGCGC
>CAIZGT010000292.1 GCA_903932545.1 uncultured Rhodospirillales bacterium | reverse complement strand
CGGCTGTTCGAACCGCCGCGAAGGACGCCGAGGGGCTCCGGGGACTGTGTGGACTGCCCGGTGCTTTGCCGGCTGTGGGGAGGGCCCCTGCGCGGCGGGTGTTGGCCCAACGACGGTGCGACCATCGCCGCTGCGCAGCGGCCCGCCGAACATGAGCATCCGCCGGCCGTTCGGCATTCTCTGGGACCCCCTTTTGGTTTTGTCCACGAATTTTGGCCCACTTGTGCTGACGAATTCTGGCCCACCCCCCGGGTAGACTACGGGCCTGCCCCGTAAGCGTTACTTTTCCTTTCTCCTGTTGGTTGCCTGCGCTTCCTTTTGCCGCGCCACGGATCGGCGGAAGCGGTAAGATTCCTCGCCCGTTGTGATGATGTGCGCCCGGTCCGTCAGGCGGTCGATCAGCGCCTTGCACAACCTTGGATTGGGGATGACTTGTCCCCACTCAGAGAACGGCAGGTTGGTGGTCACAATCACCGCCGCCCGCTCGGCTCTGTCGGCGATCACCTGGAACATCAGCTCACAGGCCGTTTCGGCGAGCGGAACATAACCAAGCTCGTCGACGCAGATGAGATCAACGCGCTGCCAGCGGGCGAGCGCGCGGCTGAGTTGATTGGCATGGGCAGCCTCGGCCAACTCGTTGATCAGTGCTGTTGCAGTGGTAAAGCGAACCCGGCGCCGCTGACGACAGGCAGCCACGCACAATCCGCTCGCCAGGTGCGTCTTTCCGGTCCCCACATCGCCGATCAGCAAGACTGGTTCGGCTTTGGTGACATAATCGCCCTCGGCAAGCTTTCGGATGCGCGCGGCCGGGACAACGGACTGCTCGAACTCGAACGCCTCGAGCGTCTTGATTTGCGGCAGACGCGCCTCATTCAACAGCCGGGCAACCGCGCGGCTGTCACGCTCCTCCATCTCGGCCGCCAGCAGCGCCTCGAGATATCCCGAATGCGACTGCGCCTCGCGGATCGCCTCTTCCCCCAGCCGGGCGAACTGGGCGCCGATGGTGGGCAGGCGCAGCATGCGGCAGTGCTGGCGGATGGTCTGGTCCTGTAACTCGTTCATCACGCGCTGCCCACACACGGGCCGAGAAGTAGCGTGTCATAGTCGACAAGACTTGGCGTTGGTCGGTCGTAGCGAGCCAGTTCGCCGACATCGATCGGATCGGGATGCGGCTTGTGCAACCCCGCCTCGGTCAGCAGATAGCGCACCGCCGCCACATCGGCCGCACCCAGCGAGACTGCCGAAGCGACGGCCACAGCAAGTCGGTCGTGGCCAAACTCACGGCCCAAAACCACCACCGCTATCATTGCGCGCGTACCGTTCTGCTTGCCGTGCCGGTGCCGCAGCCGATCCCAAAGTATATCGTAGCAGGGCGGCCAGCGCCCAGCCTCGCGCCATTGCGCCAGCGGCTTGGATCCGGCAAATGCGCCTGGCTTGTAGCTCAGGATGTCAAGGTAGTGCTCAAGATCGAGCACGTGCTGGCGACGTTGATGGCAGCGCTCGTGGCGTGCGATCTGTCGGCCGCAATGCCAGACCTCGACATGCAAAGGCCGAATGCGTGCCTCCACCCGGGTGCCCGCTCTTGCCGGGACCGAATAGAAATTGGTCTTCACCGTCACGCAGCCTTGCTTGTCCACCAGCGGGAAGACGATTTCGGCCAGATCAAACCCTTCGGGCACGCGCGACAGCAGATGCGGTCGTTCCGCCGTCAGTGCCGCGCCAACCGTCTCGGTGCGTCCGTCGAGCACCCGCGCCTCGTCGTCCCGGCAACCAGTCAGCAGAAATGCGTTGAGGGCATCGAGGTCGACAAGCTCTGGCACAGGAACCAGATGGTTGCGCCGAAAGTAGCCGCCTTCACCCTCAACGCCGCCTTTCTCGTGTCCTTCGCCGGGGGTACAAAACTCGGCGGTAAATCGCCAATGCGAACGGAACGCTGCAAAGCGCACCGTCTCTTCCCGCCGATAGCCGCGTAGGATCTTCCGCACCGCACTTGTTAGATTATCATAGCGCAGCAGGCGAAAGACGCCGCCAAAGTAATCAAACGCCAGTTCGTGCGCTTCCAGAAAAGCCTGCTGCGTGGCATGGAGGTAGGCGCGATGAAACGCCGCGCCGCTGGCCATGGAACGCATCGCGAATATCTGTGTTTTGGTGCGTTCACCGCCAAGATCAACCCAGGCTTCATACCAATCGACCTGAGCTTCTTGGCCCATCCTGTAGCTCTGTGGAACGAATGTCTCGCGTGATACCAGCCCCATCTGCCGTTTGCGCTCGCGCACGTGGTTTCGAACTGTCGACTCAGCGACCGCCGCGTCCGGAAACTCCGTCAAAATCCGCCGATAGATGCGCCGGGCTGTGTGCCGCTGCTTGCGTGGGGCACGCAGGTCCGCCTCCAGCACCGTGTCAATGAACGCCGAGACCGCTGCCAGTTTCGGCCTGGCACGCAACGGGTAGTTGTGGCGGGGAGGCAGTGCCCCGGCCAGCGCTTGGCGAACCATCCGGCGATGGACCCCGAACTTTGCCGCAACACCGGCTACAGTGCCGACCCCAAATTCATGCTCCCGACGGAGCTGCTCGAACAAGTCCAATTTGGCTCTCCAGTCCACGCTGAGTCCCTCGGTGATTGTCCGGGACTCTATGTTGAGGGACGAGGGGTGGGCCAAAATTCATCAGCACACATGGGCCAAAATTGGATAGCAAAGCCATCAACCCCCTGGTGCCACCGCTGATCCTGCGCGAGTAAGCAAACGTTGCCGCATAACATGCAGGTAGTCAGGTT
>CAIZGT010000291.1 GCA_903932545.1 uncultured Rhodospirillales bacterium | reverse complement strand
GCCGCCGAAATACACCGCGGGCTTGGCGCGCACATCGGTGAGCTCCATCAAGCGCGAACCGCGCCCACCCGCCAGAACATAGGCCATCGCATGACGCGCCAGAGGCGCACTCGCTGAAAGCTGGGCAGGATTCATGGGCCGATCTTTCCCGTTTTTGGGTTATTTTTGATCATGGTTTTTGATGGCGGAAATACAGCGTGGCCAAGGGCGGCAGGCACAGATCGGCCGAGGCTGGGAAGCCGTGCGAGGGCAGTTCGGCGGCAGTGACGCGGCCGAGATTGCCCAGGCCGGAGCCGCCGAATTGTGGGGCATCGGTGTTGAGGATTTCCTCCCAATGCCCCGCCATCGGCAGGCCAAGGCGATAGCCGAAGCGCGGCACCGGGGTAAAATTGGAGATCATCAACACCGGCGCGTCGCCTTCTGCGCCCCAGCGCAGCCAAGCGACCACCGAATTGTCGCGATCATCGGCCACCGCCCATTGGAAGCCTTCCGGCTCACAATCGCGCGCATGCAAGGCGGGATGCATCTTGTAGAGCGCGTTAAGCTCCCGCACGCATTCGCGCAGGCCGCTGTGCAGCGCGCCCTCGCAAGCGATCCATGACAAGGATTGGTCGAAATTCCACTCTTCGCGTTGGCCAAATTCCTGGCCCATGAACAGCAGCTTCTTGCCCGGATGCGCCCACATGAAGGCGTAATAGGCGCGCAGCGTGGCGAATTTCTGCCAATCATCGCCGGATACGCGGTTGAGGATGGAGCCTTTGCCGTGCACCACCTCGTCATGCGAGATCGGCAGGATGAAATTCTCGGAGAAGCTATAGAGCAGGCTGAAGGTGATTTTGTCGTGATGCCAGCGCCGATGCACCGGATCTTGTGACAGATAGGCCAGGGTATCGTTCATCCACCCCATATTCCACTTGAAGCCGAACCCCAAACCGCCGGCATCGGTGGGGGCGGTGACACCCGGCCATGCGGTTGATTCCTCGGCCACCATGGTGATGCCGGGGTGCAGGCCATAAGCCAGGGCGTTGGCCTGCTGCAGGAATGCCACGGCTTCGAGGTTGTGGTTGCCGCCAAATTCATTCGGCACCCACTCGCCGTCTTTGCGCGAGTAATCCAGATACAGCATCGAGGCCACCGCATCAGCGCGCAGGCCGTCGATATGGAAAGCGTCAAGCCAATACAGTGCCGAGGCGAACAACGTGTTGGCCACCTCGTGCCGACCGAAATTGTAGATCGCGGTGTTCCAATCGGGATGGAATCCCTTGCGCGGATCGGCGTGCTCATACAGCGCCGAACCATCAAAATGCGCCAAGCCATGCGCATCCACCGGGAAATGCGCGGGCACCCAGTCGAGGAACACGCCCAATCCCGCCTGATGCGCGCGATTGATCAGCTCCGCGAATTGTTCAGGCGTGCCGAAGCGCGCGGTGGGGGCGAACAGGCCGATGGGTTGATAGCCCCAACTCGCGTCAAGCGGATGCTCGGTGATCGGCATGAATTGCAGATGGGTGAAGCCCATCCACAGCGCATAGGGGATCAACCGCTCGGCAATCTCGTCATAGCTGAGAAAGCTGCCATCCTCGTGGCGCTGCCAGGAGCCGAGATGTACTTCATAGATTGTCATCGGCGCGCGACGCTGATCGATGCTGGCGCGATGGGCAAGATGGGCGTCATCCCCCCACGCAAACGGCGCATCGCTTGCCACCACCGACGCGGTGGAGGGGCGCAGTTCGGCGGCGCGGCCCAGCGGGTCGGCCTTCAGTGGCAGCAGATGCCCTGCCGCGTCGCGCAATTCGTATTTATACACAACTCCGGCGCTGAGGCCGGGCAGGAAAATCTCCCACATGCCCGAGCCCAGCCGTTTGCGCATCGGATGCACCCGACCATCCCAGCCATTGAAGCCGCCGACGACGGAGACGCGGCTGGCATTGGGTGCCCATACGGCGAAATGCACGCCGTCCAGCCCGTCATGCGTGATCATATGCGCGCCGAGGCGGCGATAGAGGGCCTGATGTGTGCCTTCACCGAGCAGATAATCATCAACCCCACCCAGCACCGGCGGCAATCGATACGGGTCTTGCAGCGACCAGTCCCCGGCTTCGTTGCTGGCGTGCAGCACATAGCCGAGCGGCAGGGCGGCGTTGGGCACCAAACCCTCAAAGAAACCCGCCTTATCGCGCTGGGTGAGCGTCACCAACGCGCCGTTATACAGCTCCGCCGACAGCGATTGTGCATGCGGGACGAAGGCGCGGATCACCACGCCTTCGGGGTAGGCGTGCGGCCCGAGCAGGGCGAACGGGTCGCTTTGCTGTGCTGCCAGCACGGCAGCAACAGCAAGTGGATCAGCTTCCCAGGTCTGCGCGCCCGGTTGGTTCGAGTGTGGTGTCACCGATCAAGCTTGGCGATTGGGCGTGCGATGGAGCTTCCAGACCCGTTCGCCGTAATCCGTGATGGAGCGATCCGATGAGAACCACCCCATATTGGCGGTGTTGATCACGCTTTTGCGCCAGAAATTCGCAGGCTCGCTCCAGCATTCCGCCACATCGCGCTGACGGGCGTAATAGCTGTCGAAATCGGCGCAGACCAGGAAGTGGTCGTGGAAGGTGATGGCGTCCACCAGATCGTGATAGCGGTCCGGCTCATCAGGGGAGAACACACCGGAGCGGATGGCATCAAGCACGCCTTTGAGGTTGGGCGAGGCGGCGATTGTGGCTTGGGCGTTGATGCCGGCGGCGCGGCTGACATCCACCTCGGCAGCGGTGAGGCCGAAGATGAAGATGTTATCATCGCCGACATGGTCACGGATTTCGACGTTCGCACCATCAAGCGTGCCGATGGTGAGCGCGCCGTTGAGCGAGAGCTTCATGTTGCCGGTGCCCGACGCTTCCATGCCCGCCGTGCTGATCTGCTCGGATAGGTCAGACGCAGGGATGATCTTTTGTGCCAGCGAGACGTTGTAGTTCGGCAGGAACGCCACTTTTAGCGCACCCCGCAACGAGGGGTCGTTGTTCACCACTTTGGCCACGTCGTGGATCAGCTTGATGATCTGCTTGGCGCGGTGATAGCTCGCCGCCGCTTTGCCCGCGAAGATTTTCACGCGCGGTTGCCAATTTTTGTGCGGCTGCGCCCGCATCGCGTCATACAGCGCGATGGTTTCCAGAATGTTCAGCAATTGGCGCTTGTATTCATGGATGCGCTTGATCTGAACGTCAAACAGCGCGTCGGGATCGACCTTCACACCAATCGTTTTGGCAATTACCCGGCCAAGCTCGGCCTTGTTGGCGCGGCGCATCAGGCGCAGGCGCTCGTGCAGGGCGCTGTCATCGGCATGCGCTTCCAGCTTCTTGAGCGCCATCGCGTTGTCCATCACCTCCGGCCCGATGACATCCACCAAGCACTGTGTGAGGCCCGGATTGGCTTCATACAGCCAGCGACGGAAGGTGATGCCGTTCGTGACGTTGGTGATGCGGTCCGGATACAGCGTGTGGAAATCATGGAACACGCTTTGTTTGATAAGCTCGGAATGCAGTGCGGAGACACCGTTGACGCGATGTGAGCCGAGGAAGGCGAGGTTGCCCATGCGCACGCGGCGACCAGCGTGTTCGTCGATGAGGGAGACCGAGGCCATCAGCGCCCATTCGTCTTTGCCGCGCTTGCGCAGCGTGTCCAGATGCATGGCGTTCATCAGATAGATAATCTGCATGTGGCGCGGCAGCAGCCGTTCCATCAGATGCACCGGCCAGGTTTCCAGCGCCTCGGGCAACAGGGTGTGGTTGGTGTAAGAGAAGGTGCTGGTGGTGATGCGCCAGGATTCCTGCCAGGACAGGCTAAACACATCCACCAACAGCCGCATCAACTCAACAATTGCAATCGCCGGATGGGTGTCGTTGAGCTGGATCGAGTTGAAGTCCGCCAGCGTGCGCACGTCGCCGTGGATTTGCACATGGCGTGCGATCAAATCCTGCAGCGAGGCGGAGGAGAAGAAATACTCCTGCCGCAACCGCAATTCCTGGCCCTCTGGCGTTTCATCGGACGGATAGAGCACTTGGCTGATCGCATTGGCACGCGAGCGGTTGACGACGGCGCCGACATGGTCGCCACGGTTGAACGCATCGAGCCGCAACGGATCAGCCGCGCGGGCAGTCCAAAGCCGCAGCGTGTTAACGTGCTTGCCGCGCCAGCCCACCACTGGGGTGTCATAGGCCACGGCATCAATCGTCTCAGACGGGGTCCAGACCGCAGGGGCAGCGCCTTCACCCTGCTCCACACTGCCGCCGAAACCGATTTGGTAACTCACCTCTGGGCGGGCGAATTCCCACGGGTTGCCGAAGGTGAGCCAGGTTTCGGGAAATTCCTGTTGCCAGCCATTTTTGATCTGCTGGCGGAACAGGCCGTGATTGTAGCGGATGCCATAGCCGTAGGCCGGCACGGCGAGGGTGGCCATGCTCTCCATGAAGCAAGCGGCCAAACGGCCGAGGCCGCCATTGCCGAGGGCCGCGTCTGGCTCCAAATCCTGTAGGCTGTCCAAATCCACGCCCATCGTGGCGAGAGCTTCGCGCATCGGCGCGAGCAGGCCCATGTTGGACAGGCTATCAAACAGCAGCCGACCGATGAGGAATTCCAAGCTGAGGTAATGCACCTGCTTGGTGCCGTTATGGCGGGTGGCGCGGTTGGAGGGGATCCACTGATCCACCATCCGGTCGCGTACCGCATAGGCGGTGGCGATGAACCAATCCCGCTGCGTGGCCATCTCGGGGTCTTTGCCGACGGTGTAGGTTAGCTGTGCCACCACCGCCTGACGGAGGGTTTCAACCTCGTTGGCGGGGGCGGCTTCTGGCAGGGCGGCGTTGTCCATCGGGGCACGTCCTTTAATCGTCTGGCACGAAACTCATTGCGACTATGCAAGCCGCGATCCATCACTAGCACGGTTTTGTTGCAACGCGTCATCCGTCATGCACCAAAAGCCTTGCAGACTTTCGGAAATACGATCCTTCAGCCATAATCGCAGCGCAATCTTATGTGAGAAGCGTGATGACCGGAACCGCGATGTCTGCCGCCCAATTGCTCGGCCGGTTTTTGATGGCACTCCTTTTCATTCGCGGGGGCTACTTCAAACTGATCGATATGGATCATGTTGTCCCCATGCTGTCCGGTCGTGGCCTGCCGATGCCCGGGATCACCTATTATTTTGTTGTGGCGATTGAGTTGTTGGGCGGACTTGCGCTGTTCGCTGGGTTTCAGACCCGCGCGGTGGCCTTGGCGTTGGCGGTTTATTGCGTGTTAACCGCAGTGATCGCGCATTGGGTGCCGGGCAATGAGGCACAATTGGTGAATTACTTCAAAAATCTTTGCATGGCGGGAGGCTTCCTCCAGCTTTATGTGCTGGGCGGCGGGGCGTGGAGCCTGGATGCAAAGCTGAAGCGCTAAGACGCCAATTCGCGCCACATTCTGCGCAGCCCGGCGATTTGCTGGGCGGCGTAGGAGCCGGTGGCCAGGGCTTCTTCCGCCGTGGGATCGCCGGTTTGCACGAAATCGGCTGAGAAGTCGGCGGTACGGAACATCATGTCCCAATAGGGAAACACGGCCCCGTAATTCACACTGTCCAAGCCGGCCGCGGTGACGCCGTGATGTGCGCGGTGGAAGCGTGGCGAGATCAACAAG
>CAIZGT010000290.1 GCA_903932545.1 uncultured Rhodospirillales bacterium | reverse complement strand
CCAATTGCAACTCAGCCATACGGCGTTCGGTAATATCCGAATAGGTCGCCACCCAGCCGCCATCAGGCATTGGCTGGTGGGAGACCGCCAGCGCGCTGACGGTTCCCTCGCGTTGCATCTCGGCGTTCGGCATTTCGACAAAAAAACCGCCCGGGCGACGCTCGTCGATCAACGCTTGTTGCTCGTTTCGCAAACGTTGCACCAGCGCGCCATCGCAACGTCCATGGCGGATAATTTCACCGAACAACTCAATAATCGGCATGCCGCTTGGCGGCGTTGGGATGCCGAACAATTCACGGAATTGCTGATTGCACACGATAAGCCCGCCATCTGGTCCCACCATGCACAGTGCCTGCGACATGTTGTTCAGGGCCGCATCGAAGCGGGTGTTTTGCAGGGCCAGTTCTCGGTCACGCGCCTGCAATGCACGGTTCTGTTGCTGGATTTCTTCAGCTGCGCGCCGAGTTTCGTGGTTGGCAATACCCAACTCCACGCCGGTTCGGCGCAAATCCACCACCAAGCCACGCACTTCGCGATGCGCGCGGGCGAGCATACGATTGTTAAGAGCCAACACAACAATCAGCAGCAGGCAGCACAGCAACAATGCCATCTGCGTGCCAGAGAAATAGTATTGTAGCTTGCGCAACTGATTTACGTCTGCCGACGCCAGATCGCCGCCCGCGTCATGTGCCGCTCCGGCCAATTGAGACATTGGAGCGGCGAGGGGGGCAAAACGCCGCGCCAGCTTGGCAGCCACGCCCGGTTGATCGGCGTCCTCAATCAACTTCTCGGACGCTGCCATGGTTGTGCGCAGTGTCTCAACAATGGCGCTGAGATCGGGATTGCTACGAATGAGCGCGCCTGTGTCACCGTTGGCGAGCACAGACAATCGATTCGCCACGATATCGTAGCGGATTTGCGCTTCGCTTGGGTCGGATTTCGGGCCAGAAACCGCAAGTTCGGCGAGCGCTGCCTCTAATTTGGCTACTTCAAGAGCTGCCTGGCTTGTCACCCACGTGGTGTTGTAGCGCGATATCTCACCAAATTCTCGCTGACGGTCTCGGATCAGCATCGCCAAATACACGCTAACCCCTGCGATCAAAATGATCGTAAGGATCAGCACGATTGAAAAGATACGTGGCGTCCATGACTGTCCTTGTTGCAAGGACAGTGTCGGTTCGAACGATGCGAGAGGCCGCTCCAAGCCAGCCGGTCGCTGATTTATTTGATGACGAATTGCGCCACCTGCCATGCAGACCGACCGTAGTATTTTTGTTGGTTCAGTTCCGTGTCACTGTCGTAAGGGTAGACAACAAACAGCGGCCCTTTTTCGCGCACGCTCATGTAGTTGCCATCGCGCTTCATCGACAAAATCGGATTGTAGCGGGCGAAATCCTCAATCGGGATGTCGGTGTGGTAATCGTTCAAAGCGATGGCCTGCGCGGTAACGCCAGAGGCACCAACCGCCTTCATCACGTCCGACATCAGCGGACCCTCGAACGTTACGACGTCGTTGTCCCATTTTGTGTGGGTTTTGATCGTGTGCATGCCGAGGCCTTCAAGCATGGCGCGATCAAATTGTGCGGTGTCGCCGACGTTTTTAATTCCAATTTTGCCAGACACAGTCAGCAAAACTTTGTCCGACGGCATGGCTAAAGCGGCATGCGCCTGACGGGTGTGGGTAACACCCCACGCGACCAGGGTCATTGCGGTTACATTTGCAGCAAGCTTGCGGCGTGAGAGCCTCGTTTCCAGCAACATACTCGTCCCCAAATCAGGTGGATTTCGTGACATATTGCCTCGAATTTTTAGAAAGCGATACCACTTATCGAACGTTTTTCCCATGTTAACGCAAGGTTTCGGCAAGCAGAAGTTCCGTTCACGCAACTAAGGCGGTTTATGGCCTCGCTTGCCTGTAACGCGGCGCACCGGTATGGAGCGGGTTCGATTTCGGCAACCACGGCTTGTCTCTCTTCCGCCAAGGCTCAGCATGTCTCGCATTGTTATGAAGTTCGGCGGCACCTCCGTCGCTGATCTTGACCGCATCCGTAACGTCGCCCTCAGGGTGAAGCGCGAGGTTGATGCTGGCCATGAGGTGGCTGTTGTGGTCTCCGCCATGGCGGGCACCACCAATCAGCTTGTGGCTTGGTGCCAGCAACTCTCACCGCTGCATGACGCACGCGAGTATGACGCCGTGGTGGCAACTGGCGAGCAGGTGACGGCGGGGCTGATGGCCATCGCGCTGCAATCTCTTGGCGTCTCGGCGCGCTCGTGGCAGGGCTGGCAGATGCCGATGATCACCGACGATGCGCATGGCAAAGCCCGCATTGAAAGTATGGACGGCGCTTTGATGATCAGTCGGATGCAGGCTGGTGAAGTGCCGGTTGTAACCGGCTTCCAGGGCGTGGGCCCGGACAATCGTATCGCCACGCTCGGCCGTGGTGGCTCGGATACCTCCGCAGTTGCGGTTGCCGCTGCGGTGAAGGCGGATCGCTGTGATATCTACACTGACGTGGACGGGGTTTACACCACCGATCCCCGCATTGTTCCGCAGGCGCGTAAGCTGCCGCGCATAGCCTATGAGGAAATGCTCGAACTCGCCTCCGTCGGCGCCAAAGTGCTGCAAACCCGCAGCGTGGAATTGGCGATGAAGGAGCGCGTGCGGGTTCAGGTTCTGTCGAGTTTCGCAGACGCCGATGGCGGCGATCTGCCGGGCAGTTTGGTGGTGGACGAGGACGAGATCGTGGAAAAGGAAATCGTGGCGGGCATCGCCTATTCGCGTGACGAAGCAAAAATGACCATTCGGCGCGTGCCAGATCGTCCTGGCATTGCCGCAAACATCTTTGGTCCGTTGTCGGAGGCGGGCATCAATGTTGACATGATCGTGCAGAACATCTCTGCCGACGGCAGCACCGACATGACCTTCACCCTCAGCCGCACCGATCTGCCGCGCGCACAGGCAGTGCTTGATGCGGGCAAGGCGATGATCGGTTTTGCTGAAGTGCAGACGGACGCGAATGTTGCGAAGATTTCCGTCGTTGGCGTGGGTATGCGCAGCCATGCCGGTGTGGCGGCGACGATGTTCAAAACCTTGGCGGCGAAGGCGATCAATATCCAGGTGATCTCCACCTCCGAGATCAAGGTCTCGGTTCTAATCGGCGCGGAATACACCGAACTCGCGGTGCGCGCGCTGCACACCGCATATGGATTGGATGCTGTCTGACATGACCGCACATCAGCGTCTTGGCGAACTTTGGTCGCGCGGCACCGAGTTCCTCGGCAGCGAAGTTGCCATCCTGGGCGGTGCGATGAGTTGGGTGAGCGAGCGAAATTTGGTCTCGGCGATCTCAAACGCTGGCGGCTTTGGCGTTATCGCTTGCGGGTCGATGAGCCCAACGCTGTTGGACGCTGAGATCGCTGCCACCAAGGCGCTCACAGCCAAGCCGTTCGGGGTCAATCTGATCACGATGCATCCGCAACTGCCTGAGCTGATTGCGGTCTGTCATGCGCATAAGGTGACGCATATCGTGTTGGCCGGCGGCATTCCACCCGGCCCTGCAGTGCGCGCGATTAAGGATGGCGGTGCGAAGCTGGTGTGCTTTGCGCCTGCTCTTGTGTTGGCGAAACGTTTTGTCCGCACGGGTGTGGACGCACTGGTGATCGAAGGCTCTGAAGCGGGCGGCCATATTGGCCCCGTGTCGCTGACAGTGTTGGCGCAGGAAATTCTGCCCTTCATCAAAGACGTCCCGATCTTTGTTGCCGGTGGTTTGGGGCGCGGCGAGGCAATCTTATCTTATCTCGAAATGGGCGCCTCCGGCGTTCAGCTTGGTACGCGCTTCGCTGCCACCAAAGAGAGCATCGCGCACGCCAATTTTAAAAAGGCCTTCATCAATGCCAGTGCGCGCAATGCACAGCCATCGGTGCAGGTTGATGAGAGCTTCCCGGTGATCCCGGTGCGCGGCCTTGTCAACGAGGGCACCAAGCGTTTTCTTGCCTATCAGGTTGAAATGATCGCCAGCGTCAACGCCGGAGAGCGCACAAAGGACGAGGCGCAGCTCTCCATCGAACATTTCTGGGCCGGTGCACTGCGCCGCGCCGTGGTGGACGGCGATGTCGAGAATGGTTCGGTGATGGCCGGGCAATCCGTTGGGATGGTGACGTGTGAGCAAAGCGTGGCTGAGGTAATCGCTGAGATCGTCGATCAGGCTGAGGCGGCGTTGGCCTCGCGCTGAGGCTGAACGCCAACACGAACGCTTAAACGTCCACCCGCTGCCTGACGCTTCAAAAGCTACGTCGAAAAAACCCTTCTTGGCGCTGAACTTGTGCAGCGCAGTTGGATTAGATTCGGTGTTGATCGCAGCATTCACCCAATCGGCCCGGTGCCGGTGACGAGCCGTTGCTTGGCACACCAGTGCCTCACAAAATCCGCCCTGCGCATCGCGGAAGCGCATCGCTGAATCATAGAATCGCATCTCTAGGCAATGATGCGGTTTGCCTTCGAGACAATACAAGCGTGGTTCGCAAGGGCGGCTCGGATTGACGGTGCCCAACTCGTCGGGATGCACTATTTTGACCGCACGACCTATCGCTACCGATGAGTGCCAGTTGTGCCGCTCAGTATACGCTGGCGCATTGCGAGCCCTATTGCGAGCAGGGCGCAGGTGATAATCGTGGCGATGGGCAGTCCCAACGCCAAGCCGTGGCGGGAATCGATCCCGTCCCCCACCACGGTTCCCGCGCAACGCTCGGCCAGGACGATCACCCAATAGGCAAGCACCGAGGTCGCTGCGAACTGTCTGCGGCCGATGATGGCAACCACGGTGAGCGGTACCAAGATGACGGTGGCGAGCAACAGGCCAATGCTATGTGCAATCATGTCGCCACACACTGTGCCGAACACGCCAGCAATTAGCATCGCCCCCCAATAGCGCGCATCGATATCTGGCGAGGAATTGGCTGCGCGGTTGATCCGGCTGAAATAACCAGCTGCCAGAGTTGCAAGCGCGAGCAGCACCGAGGCACTCAGATAGCTCAGCCCTGCGTCATGCGTCAGAATATCGCCCACATTGGTGGCGGCGGCGCGCAGTGCGACGATAGCCACCCAATACCCAGCCTCGGCCCGTTCGCCGAGCCGCGCGTCAAAAAAGATCGCCAATGCACTGATCACAGATAATGCCACCAGACTGCCAAATCGGCCCAGACCAACCACTTCCGCTACCAAATCACCGAGATTGGTTCCAAGTGCGCTGGCGGCGAGCATCGAGAACCAGAACAGCCAGGTTGGATTAAGCGCGCGGGCAAATCGGGCGCCAGAGAATGCGGCGGAATTCTGGGACGGCAACGACGTATCTGACATTTTTTGGCAATCCTGAGCGTCAAGGCGCCGGTCAAAGCAGGCAGTGTGATCGTCGGTCTATCCAAATTGCGTGACAATCCGGACCTTATGGTACTTTAGGCGGCCTTGCGCTGCGTCCCATATGTTCGGACGACCACATGGCTGGATTGGCCAGAAACAATTCAATCAAATCACGGTCGGGGCTCGCCAAGCGTGGCGATGCGGCGTCGTAGCGCAGCACATCATCCCAGTTCGCCAAAGCGTGCAGTGTTAGGCTGTTGTCGGCCAGACGTTCCGCACCGCCGGGAAACGCGCGGTTGTGGAACAGAACCAGAATGTCGCCCACCTCCGCGCCCGCATGACGCAGACCGCGCGCGAATGCGAGTTTGCTGGTGTTGTCTGTGGCCAGATCATCCACCAGCAGCACCCGCGTCCCTGCAACTGTGCCGCCTTCAACCTGCGCATCGCGGCCAATGCCGAGCGGACGTTTTCGGACGTAGAGCAGCGGCATATCCAGCGCCTCGGCGAGCCACGACGCCCAAGGAATCCCAGCGGTTTCCGCACCGACAATTTTGGTGAACGGCAACTCAATGCCGAATTTTTGCTGCAAATACGCGAGCGCCAATGCGACAGCGCGGCGCCTGATGTCGGTCTCGCCGATCAGTTTGCGACAATCGACATAGACCGGACTGGCCCATCCGGCGGCCAGGATGAACGCGCCGTCTTGCCGCACCTGGATCGCATGCGCATCAAACAACAGCCGCGCCATCTCGGCCCCGATATTCAACTCGGAGCCAGGGGCGCTCACAATACCGACCACGCAGTTTGCCCACCCTCGAACACCACCACCCGCTCGCTTTCAACCGCGACGCATTCAGGCGCATGGCCAGGGCGGCGCTCCAAGGTGATGCTGCGTTGGTTCACCGGCAGACCGTAGAACGCTGGGCCGTTGCGTGAGGCGAAGGCTTCGAACTGCTCAAGTGCGCCCTCCTCGTCAAACACCCGCACATAGGATTGCAGCGCGGTGGGTGCCACGAAGCAGCCCGCACAGCCGCAGGCAGCTTCTTTCAGCTTGGCCATATGCGGTGCGGTATCAGTGCCCAGGAAGAAGCACGCTTCACCCCCAGTCGCAGCCTTACGCAGCGCAAGGCGATGGCGCTCGCGCTTTGCGATCGGCAAGCAATATAGGTGCGGCCTAATTCCGCCTTGGAAGATCGAGGTGCGGTTGATGATCAGATGATGTGGCGTGATCGTTGCCGCCATCCGTGGCGCGTTGGCACGCACGAAATCGGCGGCCTCCGCCGTGGTGATGTGTTCCATCACCACTTTGAGGCCGGGATGCGCTCGCAAGATTGGCGGTAAAATCTGGTCTAGGAACACCGCCTCACGGTCGAAAATGTCCACGGTTGGGTCCGTGCTCTCGCCATGGATCAGCAATTTCATGCCGATCTTCTCCATGCGCGCCAGCACGCTATGAATCGCGTTGAT
>CAIZGT010000289.1 GCA_903932545.1 uncultured Rhodospirillales bacterium | reverse complement strand
TGTCAGCCAGCACCGCGTCGTCTGCAAGACATGGTGACGCTTAAATTATCGCTCTATCACACCCAATTCTGAGGGGCGGCACCTAATGCGCGGCAGTTTCCGGTTCGGATATTCCCACACCGTTGAAGATCGCAATCTCCTCCTCCGACGCGCCCAGTTCGCGCCAAGCACTGGTTTTTGGGACGACGCCCTCGAAGCTGCGCAACTTGGCATGCGGCAGACGGTCAGTGCCCGTGCCGATTGCAGGCTCACCCATCTGGAAACGGCGCACCGCATCGAGCATCAAGCGGCGGAACTGCACGATGGCCACGTCTGACGCGCCGAGGCGCTCGTTGGTGCGATCGGCAATCGCGCCCATTGTTTCCCACATCGCCATATCCTGATTGGGAATGCCGCGAATGCCAGTGAAATCGCCCAACTTCATGGCTTTGCGGTCTTGCAGATAATTGTTCTCGCGCGTGCGGATTTTCGTCCAATCCGCATTGAGATCGATGCCGGTTTGCGCGCCGCACAGCTTGCGGAATGCCTCCTGATGGATGCCCTCACCTTCGCTCCAGGCGATGAAATAGAACATCGTGTTGGTGTCATCCATCGGCGCGGTGAGTTGCGCCAACGCGTATTTGTTGTTGGGCGGGATCAGCACGGTGATCGGGGCGACAAAGGTGGTGATCCGCACGTAGTCATGCGTGGTCGCGTTGAAAATCGGGCGGCGGATCGCGGCGTAGCGGAAGCCGTACTGCGTCAGTTGGACCTGCAAGCGCGGCGCTTTGTCGGTTGAAGGGCGCTGCCACAAACCGTCATCTGAGACAGTGTTGGCATTCACCCGCGCGGGCGGCATGTCGGATGAATGCAGGCTTGAGGAATGCGCGCTGTCAATCGCGCCCTCCAAAATTTGCGCCCAATTGCACGGCACTTGGATTTTCACCACCGAGACTTTGGTGGAGGGCGTGGGCGCGAATGCTGGCGGTTCAAATTCCGGCATGGTCTCGGCTGGACCCATATAGACCCAGATGAAACCGCCCGCTTCCTGGGTTGGGTAGGATTTGTGCTTCACCTTCTCGGCCAGCTTCGAGCCCGCCGGTTCAGACGCCATTTCGAGGATGTTGCCGTCCACATCGACTTTCCAGCCGTGATACAGGCAGCGCAGCCCGCATTCCTCGTTGCGGCCAAACAACAGCGAGGCGCGGCGATGGGGGCAATATTCGTCGATCACGCCAACGCGGCCATCGCTGTCACGGAAGGCCACGAGGTCTTCACCGAGTAGCTTCACCTTGACCGGCGTGCCATCTGGCTCTTTCACCTCTTCAGCGAGGCAGGCGGGGAGCCAATGGCGGCGCATGAGTTGGCCCATCGGCGCGTCCTCCACCACGCGGCAGAGCAGCATATTCTCGTCATGCGTTAACATCACGCCCTCCCAGGGATGGATTATTTCATTCGTGACCAAAGATATATCTGGCGTGATTATGAGGTGTCGAGCAGAATTTTTCGTTGAATTTGGTGCAGCGCAGCGCAATTCCTGGCTTGAACTGTGCCAATCTCTCCGCCTATTCCCTTCGTGCACGAACGGACTGAAAAGCAGCTTGGGGAGGCCGGATTGGACGAGGCATTCACCGCCTTGCGGGTGCGCCGCGCACAGATGGTGGCGGACGGGATACGCTTGTTTGAGTTCGCGCGCGATGACAACGCCGCCTTGCCCGAATTCACCCCTGGCGCGCATCTGAAGGTGAAAACACCAAATGGTTTGGTGCGCCGCTATTCGCTGACGTCTGACCCGGATGATCGGGATTTCTACCAAATCGCCGTCAAGCGGGAGGCCGAGGGCGGTGGTGGCTCGCGGTCGATGGTGGATGATGCGCGGGTGGGCGATTTGCTCGAAGTGGCCGCCCCGCGCAATGATTTCGCGCTGGCCGCCAATGCGCCGAGCTATATCTTCATCGCAGGCGGCATTGGCATCACGCCGTTTATGTCGATGGCGCGGCATTTGGTGAACGCGGGCGGAAAGCCGTTTCGGCTGTATTATCTGGGTCGTAACCCGTCTGCGATGGCATTTGCCGAGGAATTCGCAGGCCCGGCTTTTCGCGGTCGGGTGGTGATGCACAGCGATGATGGGGATCCGGATCGGGCCTATGATCTGTGGCCGGTGCTCGAACGGCCTAAGGGAGCGCATCTGTATTGTTGTGGCCCGCGCGGACTGATGCAATCTGTGCGCGACATGACCGGCCACTGGTCGAGTGCTTCGGTGCATTTCGAAGATTTTGGCACAACGAAGGTGAGCACATTGGACGATCAGGATTTTACCCTCACATTGGCCAAATCAGGCCGCAGCTTTGTGATCCCGGCGGGGCAAACCGCATTGGACGTTCTGCGCGATGCGGGCGTGAATGTCTCCTATTCCTGTGAAAGCGGCTCCTGCGGCACCTGTATTTGTGACGTGGTTTCCGCCGAGGCTTTGGATCACCGTGACATGGTGCTGACCGAGCGGGAGAAGACCAACAAATTCGTGGTTTGTATCAGCCGGGCGAAGGGTGAGCTGGTGCTCGATCTGTGACGACACCGTTGCGCCTGGGTGTGGCCGGGCTGGGGCGCGGCTTTATGCTGATGCTGCCCTCGCTGCGGCGGCACCCTTTGGTGCAGCTGGTGTCCGCCGCCGACCCGCGCCCCGAGGCGCGCGCAGCATTTGAGACGGAGTTCGCCGCCACCTCGCATGACAGCGTGGCGGCGTTGTGCGCCGATCCAGCGGTGGAGGCGGTGTATATTGCCACACCGCATCAATATCATGTCGAGCATATTCGTGCGGCGGCGGCACACGGCAAGCACATCATGGTTGAGAAGCCGATGGCGCTCAGTGTCGCTGAATGTCAGGCGATGATTGATGCGGCGCGCGCGGCGGGCGTGGTGCTGATCGTTGGGCACTCCCACTCGTTCGACGCGCCTTATCTTGCCACAAGGCGCCTGATCGCATCTGGCAAATACGGCGATCTGGGCATGATCACGGCGGTGAATTTCACCGATTTCCTCTATCGCCCGCGCAGGCCGGAGGAACTCGACACCGCGCGCGGCGGCGGCGTGGTGTTCAGCCAGGGGGCGCATCAGATCGACATCGTGCGCCTTCTTGGCGGCGGAATGCTCCGTTCGATCCGCGCCTCCGGCGTGCGCCTCGATCCGGCGCGGCCCACTGAGGGGGCGTATAACGCGCTGCTCAGCTTCGAGAATGGTGTCACGGCCACGCTCACCTATAGCGGCATGGCGCATTTCGACACCGACGAGTTTTGCGGCTGGGCGGGGGAGCTTGGCCAGGATCGCAAGCGAGGCGACTACGGCTCTGCCCGCGCGGCTCTCGCCACGCTGCCCACGCCAGAGGCGGAGGCGGCGTTCAAGAACACGCGCGCCTATGGTCTCGCCCAGTCGCCGGACGGCGTACCGCCACATCACAACCATTTCGGCATGATCATCGCCTCCTGTGCGGGCGCCGATCTGCGGCCGCTGCCTGATGGCGTGATGATCTACGCAAATGCTGAAAAAACGATGAATGCCCTGCCCGCGCCGCGCGTGCCGCGCGCTGAGGTGATGGACGAGTTTCACGCGGCTGTTCGCGATGGCATGGCCCCGCTGCACAGTGGGGAGTGGGGGTTGGCGACGTTGGAGGCGTGTTTGGCGCTGCTGGAATCAGCGCGGACGGGGCGCGAGGTGATGCTCAGGCATCAGGTTGGGTTGCCCCGCGGCCACTAACCCACCCGAAACCACCCACTCGCCAGCATATCGTCCTCAATCGCCGCCATCACCGCCGCGCGATCTTGTGTCACCGCCACCACGCGGCGGAAGAACGTCACACTTCCGCGTCCGCGCGCCAGAAATAGGCCGGCGAGTGCCGAGCCCGCCGCTGAGCGGGGCACGCAGCAGACGCAGCCCTGCACATGCGTCGGCTCGTTGCCCAAGCGCACCACCACGCGACCCTCCGGCGCTTCAGCGTCGCCATCGATCAGCAGCGCATCATCCGGCCCGGCATCGCTGATTTCGCCGAAAACCACCGGCACCCTTGCATCGATGAACATGCTCAACCTCTAGACATAAGGATATCTTTATACGATATGGTGGGCATGGATGAGCTTCTCAACGGTTTGCGTGCCTGCGCCGAACCCACCCGCCTGCGCATTATGGCGCTGGTGGCGCGTGGGATGTTCTGCGTGATGGAGTTTACCGAAATTCTCGGCCAATCCCAGCCGCGCCTGTCGCGCCATCTGCGCCTGCTGGGCGAAGCCGGGCTGCTTGACCGCACGCGCGAAGGGGCGAATGTGTGGTTCGCGCTGCCGGATGCCGACACCCAGGCCGGATCGCTCGCCCGCGCCATTCTGGCTCGCCTGCCGGAAGAAGATCCCGTTCTCGCCGCCGACCGCCGCCAAGCCGCGCGGGTGCTGGCGGAGCGGGCACGCATTGCCACGGAGAGTTTCCAAACGCGCGGCGCGGATTGGGACGAGATGAACGCGCTTGATTTGCCCGCCGACCGTGTGGAAGCCGCCCTGCAATCCGTGCT
>CAIZGT010000288.1 GCA_903932545.1 uncultured Rhodospirillales bacterium | reverse complement strand
ACAGATTGCTCAGGCTAAAATCGAAACCGCATCAGGCGGTCCCGTTACGCAATATCGTGGCAGCTTGATGCGCCTGTTTCCAATGTTCGGCAGCTTCATTTCCACCCGCGCCGAACATCCCGTTCTCGTGTTTTCTGACGAGCGTAACGGTCATGAACGTCGAATTGGGTTGATCGTAGATCAAATTATCGATGTGGTTGAGGAGCGCTTGCATGTCGAATTGGCACACGCGCGGGCGGGCACATTGGGCACTGCGATTATCGCAGGACAGGCCACTGACGTAATCGACATTTCGCACTGGCTGACGCAAGCAGAACCAAACTGGTTCGACAGCCAGGGAAGCATCGCGCAATCGCATGGGACCGCCCACCTGCTCGTCGTCGAAGATAGTTATTTCTTTCGCCAGTTGATCGTACCGTTTTTACAGGCCGCCGGGTACGTCGTCACCGCCGTGAAAGACGCCACCCGAGCCCTTGCAATGCGAGATGCTGGGCACCGGTTTGACGCCATTGTTTCTGATATCAACATGCCCGACATGAACGGCCTTGATTTTGTCCGCACGATCCGGACAGGCGGCGCATGGGCCGAACTACCGATCATTGCGCTCAGCAGTCTCGTAACTGATGCGGATGTCGAGGCTGGGCGCGATGCAGGGTTCACTGACTATATCAGCAAAGCGGCCAAAGACCCGTTGCTGAACAGCTTGCGCCAATGCCTCACCGCACCCCTAGCCCATCCCATTGATGATGCCGCTCGCCGCGTAGCCTAACCATGCCGCAAGGAGCGACATATCCAATGAGTATAGATGCCACTCTGAGCCACCGCCTCGGTCCGCAGGGCAAAAAAACACCACGCCCGGACGCAGATATCTTTGTAACGTTAACAGTTGCCGATCAGCTCTGCGGCATCCCGGTGGACTCAGTGCGAGACATTCTCGGCCCACAGACGATCAACCGTATTCCTCTGGCACCACCGGAAGTGGCGGGTAGCCTCAATCTCCGAGGCCGCGTGGTCACTGCTATCGATCTTCGGCAACGCCTGAAATTACCAAGAACGAACGGCTTTCTGGCTTCAATGGCGGTCGTGGTTCAGCTGGGCAGCGAGCTTTACGCATTTTTGGTGGATCAAGTCGCAGAAGTGATGGCCCTGCCGCATTCGCAATTTGAAGCCAATCCACCGACCCTTCCACCGGAATGGGCGCTCTTCAGCAACGGCATCTATCAGCTGCCGGACCGCTTGCTGGCCGTTCTGGATATCGCGCGGATCATCACTGTGACCCAAGAGCCGAGGTAGAGGACAAAAAATCATGCCGCATGAAGGCAAAACCTGTCTTGTGGTCGACGATAGCCGCGTGGTCCGCAAGGTCGCTCGGCGTATTCTTGAGACCCAAGGCTTTCTGGTGCGAGAGGCTGAAGATGGGCTGCAGGCGCTGGTCGCGTGCCGCGAGCAAATGCCTGATTCGGTCCTATTGGACTGGAATATGCCGGTGATGAACGGCATCGAATT
>CAIZGT010000287.1 GCA_903932545.1 uncultured Rhodospirillales bacterium | reverse complement strand
TCTTTGCGGCTGTCCATCACCATCACGCAACCGGCTGGCGCTTCTTCGACACCCTTGCGTTGCGGATGCGAATGGTTGCGGAACACGCTCATCGGGTTGCGATCTTCGCGTGCGGGGATATAGCGCAGCGTATAGGCTGGGCCGACCATCGAGCCGCCTTTCGGCAGGCCGAGCGGCACCACGTTTTGGATCATCTGGTTGCGCAGGCCGCGCTTATAAAGCGCGCTGGCGATGGTGGCGGTGCTGACGCCACGGAGTTTTGCGCGGGTAGCTTCGTTCATTGTCCAAGCCTTCAGTAAATCACGGGTTCGCTGACCGGCGCGCCGTAATCGGTGCGCAGGAAATCGAAGTCACAGCCCTCATCGGCCTGCTGAATGTGCTGGCTGAACATTTGGCCATAGCCGCGCTGATAACGCTTTTCGGGCGCGACCCACGCGGCACGTCGGGCGGCAAGTTCATCGTCAGACACGTCCATGTTGATGGTGCGCGCTTCGACGTCGATGCTGACGATATCGCCGGTTTTGAGCAAAGCAAGCGGGCCGCCGATATAACTCTCAGGGGCAACATGCAGCACGCACGCGCCATAGGATGTGCCAGACATGCGGGCGTCTGACATTCGCAGCATGTCGCGATGGCCTTCTTTGAGCAGTTTTTTCGGCATCGGCAGCATGCCCCATTCCGGCATCCCCGGCCCACCTTGCGGCCCAGCGTTGCGCAGGACCAACACATGCTCGGCGGTGATGTCCCAATCCTCGTTGTCAACCGCCTTCTTCATCGACGGGTAATCATCAAACACCACGGCCGGGCCGGAATGCTTGAGGAAGCGTTGATCCATCGCTGCCGGTTTGATCACGCAGCCCGATGGCGAGATGTTGCCGTGCAGCACCGCCAGCGAACCCTCAGCATAGATCGGGTTGGAGAGCGGGCGGATCACGTCGTCGTTGTAAATCTTTGCGCCCTCAATGTTCTCGCCCAACGATTTGCCGGTGACGGTCAGGCATCCCAAATGCAGATGCTCGCGCATGTTGCCCATCAGGCCGCGGATGCCGCCGGCGTAGTAGAAATCTTCCATCAAATATGTGCTGCCGGTGGGGCGCACATTGCCGATGACGGGCACTTTGCGGGAATACCGCTCGAAATCCGCCAAGCCGATATCCTGCCCAGCGCGCCGTGCCATCGCGATCAGGTGGATAATGGCGTTGGTGGAGCAGCCCATCGCCATCGCCACCGCAATCGCGTTCTCAAACGCGGCATGGGTTTGGATTTTGGACGGGGTGAGGTCTTCCCACACCATATCAACAATCCGACGCCCGGATTCCGACGCCAGACGGATATGCCCGGCATCGGCGGCTGGCATCGACGAACCGCCGGGCAATACCATGCCAACCGCTTCGGCAATCGCGGTCATGGTGGAGGCGGTGCCCATCGTCATGCAGGTGCCGTAAGAGCGCGCGATGCCGGCTTCCACGCCAAGCCAATCTTGCTCGGTGATTTTGCCCGCGCGCAATTCGTCCCAGTATTTCCAGCTGT
>CAIZGT010000286.1 GCA_903932545.1 uncultured Rhodospirillales bacterium | reverse complement strand
GCCTCCGCGGTAAATTCCAGCCGCTCACCCCACCGCATCCGGGCCCGGCCTTTGACAACGTAGATCACGCTCTCAAGCTCACCATGATGATGCGCGCCGGTTTTGGCGTCGGGGTGGATGTGCACCGTGCCCGCCCAAATCTGCTGCGCACCCAACCGGAGCTTGTCGATCGCGACGCGCCGATCCATCCCAGGTGTGGTGGCCGCAACCGGGCCGAGGCCATCGGCGCGGATCACCCGAATACCGTTGTTGCGCCAGTCATGGCTGTGGTCGGACATCGCTCGCATTCCCCGGTTTATCCTGTGTTGCGCGGCATACTCAGCCCGATACACAAGGCGATCAAGTCGCTGCGTATAATCCGATCCTGCGAAAGCTTAGCGTTGAGGCCCATTTCAAGGCTCCGGCCACGCGGCATGCTTCACCGCCGCGCGCCCGCTTTGGAGTTCACGCCATGATCAAAACTCTCACAATCGCCGCCGCTACCCTTGCGCTCACGATCGGCGCCGCATCCGCGCAAACGACCTCGTCACAGAGCACCACGTCCAGCACGACTTCGACCCCGCTGACCGCGCCGCCGGTGGGCACGCTGAGCACGACGCGCACAAACCAGACAGTCAACCCGGATGGCAGCCAGACCGACAGCAAATCCACCACCTATCGCAACAGCAACGGCGTCGCTGAAGACCGTGCAACCACCACAACCACAACGCCTGCCCATCCGACCGAAGTGATCACCAATCACACGACAACCACCAAAACCACCAACTGATCGCCCTTCGATCGTTGCCTAGGAGGCATGTTACTATGACCCAATCTAAAATCCTCGTGATGGCCACATTGCTGGCCACCGCGTTCGCCGTCAGCGCCTGCGGGAGCGACACGTCCACCACCACCCGCAATGACACGACCACCACGCGTATCGTGCCGATGGCTCCGACCAGCACGTCCACAACGGTGACACACACCCAGCAGACCGTGCCTTAACCTTCGCGTTCAAGGTCGGGTAAAGCGCGCTTCCGCTCCTGCTCCAACAGCGCTCGCTTCCGCTCGACCCCCCAACGGTACCCGGCCAACCCGCCATCGCGTGCAATCACGCGGTGGCAGGGGACCACCACCGCAATCTTGGTCGCCGCGCAAGCCGAGGCCACTGCACGCACAGCGCGCGGCTGGCCGATGCTCGCGGCCAATTCACTGTAAGTTCGCGTCTCACCCGATGGGATCGCCTGTAATGCCTCCCAGACACGGCGCTGAAACGCTGTGCCGCGAATGTCGAGAGGCAGTCGAATCGCGCCTGCTGGATGCGCCACGACAGCCACCACATCGGCCAGAACGCTGGCCAGCGCATTGCTTTGGGAAATCTGCGCCTGCGGAAACCGCCCGCGCAGCTCTACCGTCATCGCTTGTGGATCATCGCCCAGCAGAACGGCGCAAATCCCGCGTGCTGCCTGTGCCACCAGCACGAAACCCAAGGCGCATTGCCCGCGCGCGCTGATCGCAAAGCCGATCACCTCCCCCGCCCCGCCCGCGCGATAGGCCTGTGGCGTCATGCCCAGCATCGCATCGGCATTGGCATAGAACCGGCCCGATGAGTTGAACCCAGCATCATAAATCGTCTCCGTCACGCTGCCGGATTGGCGCAGACCAGACTGCACCCGCCGCATCCGCTCCGCCTCGGCAAACGCTTTCGGGGTCACCCCCACGATGCGGCGAAACAAGCGGTGGAAATGAAACCGGCTCACCCCCGCCGTCTCTGCGAGTGCTTCGAGTGAGGGTGGCGTCGCTGCCTCCGCAATGGCACGACACGCCGCCTCCACCATCAACGCCTCGCGCTGGGCTTTGGGCGGCAGATCGGGACGGCAGCGTTTGCAGGCACGAAACCCGGCACGTTCAGCGGCGTTGCGGTCGGCATGAAACGCCACGTTCTCCGGCAGCGCCGGGCGGGCGGCGCAGGAGGGGTGGCAATAAACGCCGGTGGTCGCCACCGAATAGAGAAAATGCCCATCCGCCTTGGCATCACGCGCCCGTAAAGCGGCCCACCGCGCAATATCGGTGGCATACAGCGAGGTATGGATGGCGTTCATCGTGATCTCCTCAAGATGGCGCAACATCGACGCTCCGGGCCCGCTCCGCACCCCGCCGCTTGCGCGGCAATTACATATTAATGTCCGGCTCCGACAGATCGAACTTGCTGTAATCAATCCCCCGCCTGCCATCATCCGTCAGCCCGAAAATATCAACGTAGCGCCGCCCGATCAGGATTTCTGCCGCGACATACGAGGCGCGCGCATGCACGGTCTGCCCCAGCGTTTCCTCCAGCCCGGTGACGGTGACGAGCAGCTCGATCTCGCCCGCCTGCAAATCCGCTGGCGACATGCCAAACAGCGGGCTGTGTTGATCCACCACATGCATCGCGGTGAACGAAATTGCGAAAATCGGGGTTTTGGCGCGGATCAGCTTCAAATCCTCGAAGCGCCGCGTGAACCGCCCCTCGGGCGTGGTGCGGCTGCGCAGAATGGCCATTGTCACGGTCGCGTCAACGATCTGGCTTCGGCGCTCATTGCCCATGCGAATCATCAGCGTGGGCTGGCCCTCATGCATCGCCACCACCGCCACACTGGCGAATTTCACCCGCGCGGTGGGGCGCGAGATGCGGGCGAACACCATCCCGGTGGTGGCGGCAACGGTTACCAAACCCACGAAAGTCTCCAGCGTCATCACCCAATTGGCGTAATCCGTCGCAGGTGACAGCACGCCGTAGCCCACGGTTGCGAAGGTCTCGACGCTGAAGAAAAACGCATCCCAATACGAGCCTGGGCGCGCGTTCATGATGCTGCCCGGCTGGACAAAATATGCAGCGGCAAACAGCAGATTCGCCAAAACATAGACCGCTGAGCTGACGATCAAAAACTGCACCCAACTCATCGTCAGCAGCCGATGATAGATGTCTTGCAATCCCGCCGGTGCCTGCCCAACCCGCACCACGTTGTCCGACGCCACGCGGGCGACGATGTGGGAATTGCGCAACGCCACCGGGGGGCGGTCAGTGTGAACAACAGGAGGTTTGCGACGGGGCAGCTTATGTCTCATGCTCTAACCATAACAACGAATACGGCGAAACAGCCATGACCTCCGATCCGCAAACCCACTGGCAAGAGGTGTATGCCACCAAATCGGAAGCTGAATTGAGCTGGTATGAATCCAGCCCCGCACTTTCGTTGCGCATTATCGACGCGCTGCATTTGCCCAAATCGGCGGCCATCGCTGATGTCGGTGCCGGCGCCTCGCATTTGGTGGACGCGTTGCTAGAGCGCGGCTTTGCCCATCTCACCGTCGTTGATCTGGCCCAAGAGGCGCTTGACACTGCCGGTGCAAGGTTGGGCAAGCAGGCCGCGCGGGTGAATTGGGTGGCGTCTGACATCGTGCGCTGGAAGCCCGCCCCGGCTTCATTGGATGTGTGGCACGACCGCGCAGCGTTCCATTTCCTCACGGAACCGAAGGAGCGTATTGCATATTGCACCTCACTCGGGCGCGCACTCAAGCCCGGCGGCCACGCGATCATCGCCGGATTTGCGCCCGATGGGCCGGAGCGGTGCAGTGGCATGAAGGTGATGCGCCACGACGCCGCCGATCTGCTCCGCCTGCTCGGCCCCGATTTCAGCCTTTGCCGCAGTGAGCGCCATACCCATCACACGCCTTGGCACAGCGCGCAGCAGTTTCAGTATAACGTGCTGCGGAAACGCGGCTGAATCAGCGATCAAGCCTCGCGATAATCCAGCAATATCCACCCGATAATCACGAACGCCACCGGCCAAACCCACCCTGCGATCCGCGACATCCGCCCGTCTGAGCGAATTTCCATCCAGCGCGCCCAACCGGCGATAATCGCCGTGATCGCCAGCGGGGTGTGCGTTAATTCGATGAGCAGTGCGTCTTTCACGTTGGAGATCGCGTGGCTGTGCGTCAGCAACGCAGCACCGCCAACAGCCGTCATCAGCGGGAAGATTTTCTCGGCGGTTTTGTTCTTCCAGCCGCCCACCCGAACCCGCCATTCAAAGAACGCGAAGAACACCGTCAGCAGCACGAAGAAGCGATGCTGCAACACCTCAATGTCGCGCAGACTCTCCAGCAGCCCCTCATCGCCCATCGGCCACACTTCAGGGTCTGAGCGCAGGAAAAGGAACACCGCAAGGCCCAGGAACACCAACGGCCAATGCCGCGCCCAGCGCAGCCCGGCCTGATTGAGCATCGCCAAAAACCCGATCAACACCACGAACACGCCCGCCCAGTGGTGATTAAACTCGGACCACGCAATATCGGCCGCATTGCGAACCGGCAATTCGCCCGCACCTGGCACGAACGCGGCGTCGGCATGATCGGCATGTTGGGCGGCGGCTTCGGCGTCAAGCTGGGC
>CAIZGT010000285.1 GCA_903932545.1 uncultured Rhodospirillales bacterium | reverse complement strand
CTGTCGCCGATGCCGGTGCTGTGCTTTGACGGTGATCCGGCTGGCGTCCGCGCGGCGTTGCGCGTGGCTGAGGTGGCGCTGCCTGCGCTCACACCTGAAAAATCCCTGCTGCTCGCGCGTCTTCCAACCGGCGAAGACCCAGACACGCTGGTCCGAAAACAGGGCAACGCGGCGTTCCAGAAAATTCTTGATACGTCTGAGCCGATCTCAACCGCGCTGTTCGCGCTTATCGCCCAAGGCGTGGGCACCACCCCCGAGGCCCGTGCCGGTCTGCGCACGCGCCTTGAAGCCGCCGCGTCGCGCGTTGAAGACAAACCGCTCGCCGCCGAAATCAAGCGCGCCCTGCTCGACCAATTCTTCGCCTCCCGCCCGCAAACGGCCCGGCCACAAAAGCCCAAAGGCATGCGCACCGCCCACGGGCGCGGCGGCTTACTGCGTTCCGCGCCAGACGTGCAGATCACGCGTGAAGCTCCAAGCTCGGTGAATTCTGCCGATGAGCGCCAGCGCACGCTGGTTGCGATCATCATCCGCCATCCCAAACTCCTCGCCGATGTGGAGGAGAGTTTCGCCATGCTGGAACTCTCCGAGCCGCTCGGGAAGTTGCGTGAATCGATCTTGCATTGGAGTTCTTCGGCGACGGTGCTTGACTCAGCCGCGCTGATGAACCACCTGCAATCTCTGGGGTTGTTTGAGCTAGTCGAGGACACCTTTGCGTCAGTCAAGCTGCCGCCTGAAGTTGCCCCTACAGCGATGCCGGCGGAGGTCATGTCTGGATGGTGGCATTTTTACGGGCTGATGAACCCCAATCGCCTCGAAGAAGAAGTTACCGCCGCAATGCGCGCTTTCGAGGCGTCTTGTGACAATGAAACCCAGAGACGTTTGATCGCTCTGAGCGATGCTCGCGAGGCATTGCGCAGAGGCCGCATCGGCTGGGACGAGCCCCGTGACGAAGACGCGGGAAACTAACGTCGCGATCGCCATCTAGACGATTCGACACGAAGAATTTTGACGGAGTACGCTGAACGATGGCCACCAAGCCCGCCACTGCCGCCGAGCCTGCCGCCGCTGATCAGGACGCCGAGGTTAATCTGCTCGACGTGTCGGCGGCCGCCGTCAAGCGCCTGATCGCCAAGGGCAAAGAACGCGGCCACATCACGTTCGACGAGTTGAACGCGGTTCTGCCGCCAGACCAGAACTCGTCTGAACAAATCGAAGACGTGATGTCCAATCTTTCTGAGATGGGCATTCAGGTCGTCGAAGGCGAAGAGGCCGAGGATGGCGATCCGCTGGTTGTCAAGGCCGAGAAGGGCGAAGACGACGACGAGCCATCCGGCAATGTGGACGAGGAAAGCCTCGGCCGCACCGATGACCCGGTTCGCATGTATCTGCGCGAGATGGGCAGCGTTGAGCTGCTCTCACGCGAAGGCGAAATCGCGATTGCCAAGCGCATCGAGGCTGGCCGTGACATGATGATCGGGGGCTTGTGCGAAAGCCCGCTCACCTTCCGTGCCATCATCGCCTGGCATGAGGCGTTGAAAGCCGGTCGGATGTTGCTGCGTGACATTATCGACCTCGAAGCCACCCAAGGCGGCCCGCCAGCCGCCGCTGTCACAGAAGGCGGTGACGCGCCGGAGGAAGTGCTCGAAGTTGAAGCCGCCCCGCCGCCGCCGTCAGATGACGACGAAGATGGCGAGGGTGAGGGCTCCGGTCTGTCGCTGTCCGCGCTGGAAGAAAAGCTTAAGCCTGCTGTGCTCGCCAATTTCGAGGAGATCGAACTCCTCTACGGCAAGCTCGCCAAGGTCCAGTCCAAGCGTCTGGAAAGCATCGTCGCCGGCGAAGACGTCAATCTTCGCTCGGAAAAGAATTACGAAAAGCTGCGTGAAGAACTCGTGGCCAAGGTTGAGCAGGTTCGTCTGCACAACAACCGAATCGAAGAACTCGTCACCCAACTCAAGCAACTCAACCAACGTCTCACCGGCCTCGAAGGCGCGCTGCTGCGCATGGCCGAGGGCACCAAAGTTCCGCGCGATGAGTTCCTGCAACAATATCGCGGCCACGAGCTTGACCCAACTTGGATGGAGCGCATCTCCAAGCTCAAAACCAAGGCCTGGGCGAATTTCGTCGCCAAGCACGAAGAAGAAATCCTGCGGGTGCGCGGCCAGATCGGTGGCGTTGCACAAGATGCAGGCCTGCCCATTTCAGAATTTCGCCGCGTCTTCATGACCGTCTCGCGCGGCGAGCGTGACTCGGCGCGGGCAAAAAAGGAAATGATCGAGGCCAACCTTCGCCTCGTGATCTCGATTGCCAAAAAATACACCAATCGTGGCCTGCAATTCCTGGATCTCATTCAGGAGGGCAATATCGGCCTGATGAAGGCGGTTGATAAATTCGAATATCGTCGTGGCTACAAGTTCTCCACCTACGCCACTTGGTGGATCCGTCAGGCGATCACCCGCTCAATCGCCGATCAGGCGCGCACCATCCGCATCCCGGTGCACATGATCG
>CAIZGT010000284.1 GCA_903932545.1 uncultured Rhodospirillales bacterium | reverse complement strand
GGGAGGTGCGGTTGCGAACCCGCTCCTCTTGCGCATCGTTAGCAACAGAGCGTGGATTTGTGTGAGGGACTTGTAGGTGAGGTGTTGGTGAGGTGTAATGGGTAGATGGGTGAGGGCGCGTTGACCTGTTCGGTTCGGCTGTTGGCAGGGCATAGGCCCAAGCAGGCCGAGCGCCGCCGTTGCGTCTGTTTCATCGCGGCGGATCGAGAGGCTTGCAGGTTTGACGGGTGTGGTTCGTGTTGTGTGCGGCACCGCCGCGTCGGCTATGTGGGCGCTGGCTTGAGCGCGTTGGCGATGGTGCGGAACAGGTCTGCATCTGGGCAGGCGGAAGCGAACGCGACCCGGATGCGGGTGGATGTTTCGATGACGCGGGCGGCGATTTTGAGGAGACGCACGCGCATTGTGGCGAACTCGGCGGTAGCCAGCGCAGCTTTTTTCGGGATGGCTTGCTGTACGCGCCACATCAGCCAGTAGGCAGCGGTGTGCAGGATAAGGCGCATCTGGTTGGCGTTGGCCGCCCGGCACGATGTGCGGTCGCTGGACAGCTGGCTTTTGTGCAGCTTGATCAGGTTTTCTGCATTGCCTCTCGCACAGTATAAGACCTCATACAGGTCCTCGGGCCCGGGTGCGGCCAACGAGGTGACGACGGTGCGAATATCCATGCCCATCGTGCTGGCTTCGATCCGGGCGACGACGCGACGCTGATGTTTCCAGCTTTTCGCGGCGTATCGGGTCTCGGCAAAGAGGCGCAGGACCGGGCGATCCTCTTCGGCGCGTTGTGTTGCGCAGGCATCGGCCACAGTCACGATTGTGGGATCGGCGCGCAGCACCGCGTTGGTCGGCAGGCCAAGCACGTAATCGACGCCATGGGCCTCGCAAAAATCCATCACTTCGGGCCTGCCGTAGTGGCCATCACCCCGGATCGTGATGTGGGTGTTGGGCCAGTGGCTGCGGATATGGCGGAACAGCCGCCGGATGTGCCCTGCCGCTTCGGCACCCGATGGCGTCTTGCCGGTACGCAGCAACATCGCCACCGGTCGCCCGGTGGCAGTGTCATAGACATGGATCGGCATGAAGCAACGCTCGCCATGATGGCCGTTCCAAAAGGACAACTGCTGGTAACCGTGGACGACATCACAGGTATCATCGATATCCAGCGTCACCGCCACAGGCGGGGTCGGATAGCTGGCGCAATATATGCCGATCATCTCTCCCATCATGCGCGCCAGTTCGCGCGTGGTCGGCGCATTCTCGCACCGGCTCATGGTTGGTTGGCTGGCAAGTCCGGCACCCGATCCGGGCAGCTTGCCGAGCGCCAAACGAAAGCCTGGATCGTCACGCAGGGTGTCGAGGTCATCCGCGTCTTCATAGCCACAGCAAATCGCCAGAATGCGTGCCCGCAGAATGTCTTCAAGCTTGTGCGTTACCCGGGTGGGATCGCGCCGGTCGGCAATGCAGGCGGCCAGTCGCCCGCAGATTCCCATGGCACGCTCAGCCTGTGCCAGCAGCAGCACGCCGCCATCCGAGGTCAGCCGACCACCGTCAAACGCGGCTGTGAGTTTCTTGCGTCCGACCGCTGGAAACGAAATCGGGGTGGCGCTATCATCGATCTTGGCGGGTGTGGCCTGTGGCATTTTATGCCTCATTGCAGGTTGGTTTAGACACCCAATTTCCTACAATAAGTCAGTGCTTTATGCCACTCCCGCCAACCACTCAGGTGACCCCTGGTGAATAAAGCGGGCTAGGACGTGGCGACGAATCTGCCTTTCTTCTTCGGCGCGGCACCAGTCCCAAGCGCCCGCTTCCTCAGATGCGCCAGTGCTG
>CAIZGT010000283.1 GCA_903932545.1 uncultured Rhodospirillales bacterium | reverse complement strand
GCTTTCATCTCAGTCAGAAATTCGTCGAAATCAAACGGCTCAAACCCACTCTCCTCCCCCTCAATCAACGCCGCCCTTAACGCCGCAAGCTTCGTCTCGCGCACAGAAAGCACCTCAAAACATCCCCACGCCCTTCGCCCCGGCCCACAACAACCGCAGCCCCACCATGAACAGCAACCCGCTAATCAATGGATAGAACTTCGCTGATGACATCCGGCGGATCAGCCAGACCCCGGCCCAGGTGGAGACAATCGCCAGCGGCATCAGGGTGGCAGAGATGATCAGCGTGTCGCGGCCGAATTGGCCGAGCATGATGAACGGCACCAGCTTCAGCCAATTCGTCGCGCCAAAGAACACCGCGCTGGTGCCCACAAAGAGCGTGGGCGGCAGGCGTTGGGGCAGCACATACATCTGAAACGGCGGTGATCCGGCATTGGCGATCATGCTGGTGAAGCCTGACGCGGCGCCGCATAGCGCGCCCATCACCCTTCCGGGCTGCGCGATGTCGCCTGTCGGCACGCGGCGCAGCATCTGGAACAGGGTGAACACCACGGTGACGATGCCGATGACCAGCATGATCAGCGCGTCTGACACGCGTGAGGCCAGCAGATAGCCCGCGATCACGCCGACGAGTGAGCCGGGCATCATGCGGATGAGGTTCTTGCGGTCCCAGCTATGGCGGTAGGCGTAGATGGTGAACACGTCTTGCACCATCAGGATCGGCAGCACGATGCCCGCCGCCATCACCGGCGGCACCACGGTGGCGAGCAGCGGGGTGGCGGCGGTGCCGAGCCCGGCCAGACCGCCCTTGGACAATCCGAGCAGGGTCACCGCCAGCACCGCCACGATGTAGAAATTGAGATCAAACTGCACGGTGCGGCATTTCCCTTCCGGCAGTAGGCCGTTGCCAAAGCGACGTGGCGCTCCGACAAGCCATCGTTAAGGTTTTGCACGGTTTCACGTCAACTCTGCCGCAAGATCGGTTGACGCATCGCCGTTCAGGTCGGCATTCTGATTATCGGCTGATAGAAAAAGCAATCTCGCAAACCGGCGGAAAAAGCCGGGGTAGAAACGAAGCAAGAGGACGCTAAGCAGTGAAAATCATGAAGACGATTAATGCCGTGCCAGGTGGGCTGATGGTGGTTCCGCTGTTTATCGGCATGCTGATCAACACGTTCTTCCCCACGCTGCTGAAAATCGGTGGCTTCACCGAGGGCCTGAGCTCGGTGGGTTATAACACGGTGCTCGGCATGTATCTGTTCACCGTCGGCACCAAGATGACGCTGAAAGCCGCCCCGCGCATGCTCAAGCGCGGCTTTGGTATTATGGGTGCCAAGCTTGCCATCGCGATGATCATCGCCCTGATCGCCGCCAAGTTGTTTGACGGCAACATGTTCGGCTTCTCCACGCTAGCGCTGATGGTGGCATTCTCTGACACCAATGGCGGCATGTTCATGGCGCTGACATCAGTGATGGGCTCTGAAGAGGATGCAGGCACCTATGTGCCGCAGAGCATCGAGACCGGGCCGTTTATCACGATGATCTTCTTGGTGGGCGCTGGGCTTGCGAATATTCCGTGGATTGCGATGGTATCGGTGATCGCACCGATTGTGGTGGGCGCTATTCTGGGCAATCTGGACAGCGATTTGCGGGATTTCTTCGGCAAGCATGAGCCGGTGATTGTGCCGTTCCTGGCATTCACGCTGGGGCAGAACCTCAATCTCACTAACGTGGTGACGGCTGGATTCTCGGGAATTCTGCTCGGTGTGGCGGTGTGTGCGATCACCGGCACGCTGTGCATTCTGGCCGATATTGCGCTGGGTGGCTCGGGCGTGGCGGGGGCCGCGGCTTCTAGCTCGGCCGGCAATTCGGCGGCGGTTCCCAAGGCGATTGCGGCGGTGGACCCAAGCTATGCCGCGATTGCACCGATTGCGACCGTGCAAGTGGCCGCTTCGGTGATTGTGACGGCCATCCTCACACCGCTGCTGACATCTTATATGCATGGCCGACTGCTGAAGAAGAACGCGGCCTTGGCCGCAGCTGCTGGGGCAGTGCCGGCCGAATAAATCTTACCCCACCGTGCCGCTGCTACCACATGGTGGCGGCGGCGCGGGCGGGCCAAGCTGCATCGTAATCCTTACCGCCGACGCGACCTTCGCTGGTCATCGCCAACACGTCACCCGGCGTGGGCAAGGTGCCGGGGGCGATGAAATTTGCTGGATTCCACAGCTCGGCGCGCACGATAGCGCGGGCGCATTGGAAATAGCACTCAACAATTTCAACCACGATCACACTGCGCGGCGGCTTGCCCTCGGCTTGGAAGCGTTCGAGCAGGCTCGGATCGGTGGAGACATGCGCACGGCCATTGACGCGGAAGGTGGTGCCGGAGCCGGGCAGCAGAAACAGCAACGCCACGCGCGGATCGCGCACGATGTTGCGGAGGCTGTCGATGCGGTTGTTGCCGCGTCGGTCGGGCAGGATGAGGGTGCGTTCATCAAGGATGAACACCGCTTGCCCTTTGTCACCGCGCGGGGAGCAATCGAGGCCTTCGGGGCCGATGGTGGCGAGTGCCACGAAAGGCGAGGCTTCGACATAGGCGCGGTAGGGCGGGATCAGATGATCGACAACCTTGGCCATTGAAGCCTCGCCGATGGATTCGAGAGTGCCGTAGATGGCTTCGAGTTGGTCGATTGTTTCGATTTTCACCGCAGCACGCCTCCGGTTGTCTTCGCCACTGCCGACACGATCTTGGCGGAGACCGCGTCGATCTCGACGTCGGTCAGGGTTTTTTCGCGGGGTTGCAGCATCACTTCGATGCCCAGCGACTTCTTGCCCGCTTCGAGCTTGTCGCCCTGATAGACGTCGAACAACGACACGCCAGCGATCAGCGCGCGTTCAGCCCCACGGGCGGCGCGCAGAACCGAATCGGCAGCAGTTGCGGCATCGACGACGAAGGCGAAGTCGCGGTGGACCGGCTGGAACGCGGCGAGGTCGGGTTGGCCCTTTTTCTTGCGCTTCGGCTCAGGGATGGCGTCGAGATGGATTTCGAACGCAACCGTTGGGCTTGGCAGGTCGAGAGCCGCAAGGATTGTCGGGTGCAGAGCCCCGAAGGTGGCGAGCACGTTCCTTGGCCCCTGCCGCACACAGCCGGATTGGCCGGGGTGGTAGAAACTTGGCGCGTCGGCGGTGACGCTGAGTGCCTCCATCGGCACGCCAATGGCGGCGAGGATTTCGAACACGTCGGCCTTGGCGTCGAGCGCCGTGGGTGCGGCTGAGCCAGCCCAATGGCGCGCAGGCGTGCCAGCGCGCAGACCAGCGGCGCGCAAGGGTTGGGTGGTTTCGGTGGAGCCGTGGAACACTGGGCCGATTTCGAACAAGCCCACACTCTCAATGCCGCGTGCCACGTTGCGGGCGGCGGCCATGGCCAGCGTGGCGATGGCGGTGGGGCGCATTTGGTCGAGATCGGAGGCAATCGGGTTGGCGAGGTGCAGCGCGTCTGGCGCGTCCCCAAACATCGCAGCGATTTTGCGCGGCATGAAGCTCATTGTCACACATTCGGCGAGGCCAGCTGCCGCAAGCGTGCGACGGGCGAGGCCGCGCCGCAACTGCGCCGGGTTGAGGGTGGCGGTGGGAATTGCGCCATCGACGGGGAGCGAGACGGCGGGGATCGATTGCAGGCCACCGAGTTGCAGGCGCAGCACTTCCTCGATCAGATAGGCTTCGGGCTCCATCTCCGCAGCGCCTCGGGTGACGGCTGCGAGCACGTCCGGAGCAAGGTCAGCGAACGGCTCCAACGCGGTGCCGCTGGCCACATCATTGCGCCAAGACGGCACGTTGACCGTAACCATATCATCGTCCCGCGCGGCCACGGTGAAGCCGAGACGTTGGAGGCAGGCTACCGCATCATCGGCCAG
>CAIZGT010000282.1 GCA_903932545.1 uncultured Rhodospirillales bacterium | reverse complement strand
CGTTGGCGGCGCAGCAGCATCTTCCACCGCCCCGGCCGGTCTGGCAGCGGTGCAGGTTGGGAGCGGTTTCGCAGCGGCGCAGGCTTCACGCGCGACATGCAGCGTTCTCCACCATCCAGCGACACAAAGCGGGGAAGTCGATCCCGCACAACGCGGCTTGTTCAGGCAGCAGCGATGTGGGCGTGAGGCCGGGCTGGGTGTTGACTTCGAGCAGGACGAGACGGCCCGGTTCACCATGCGTATCGTCGTATCGGAAGTCGGCCCGGCTGGCCCCTTGGCAGCCCAACGCATCATGCGCGGCGAGCGCGATTCGCATCGCTTCTGCTGTGGCTTTGGGGTGAATTTCCGCCGGAATCACATGGCGCGAGCCGCCTTCGGCGTATTTCGACTCGTAATCGTAGAAGGCTTGGCTGGCGACAATTTCTGTAACCAGCAGCGCGCGGTTGCCGAGCACGCCGACGGTGAGTTCGCGGCCGGGGACAAACTCCTCCACCATCGCAACTTTGCCAAAGCTCCACGCTTTGGCCACAGCGGCGCGGCGGTTGTCACCTTGGCGGATGATCTCCACGCCCACCGATGAGCCTTCGTTTAGCGGCTTGATGACGTAAGGGACCGGGAGCGGGTCGTTGTGGATGAGGTCGGCCACCTTCATCACACCACCAGCGGCCACCGGCAGGCCAGCGGCGGCGAAGACGAGCTTGCTCGCCGCCTTGTCCATCGCGACCGACGAGGCGCGGATGCCGGAATGGGTGTAGGGGATGTTGAGCCAATCCAGCACGCCCTGGACGGCGCCATCCTCTCCAAAGCGGCCATGCAGCGCATTGAACACGGCATCCGGTGCGGGTGTTAGGGCGTCAATGGTGGCGCGCAGATCGGGGCCGACTTCGATGGGCGTGACCTCATAGCCGCAGGATTTCAGCGCGGCGATGACCTGTCGGCCTGATGAGAGCGACACTTCGCGTTCGGCGGAGATCCCACCATAGAGCACGGCTACGCGCATGATGCGGGCCTCCCAACGCGCTTGATTTCCCAATGCAAATCCACACCCGAGATGCCACGCACCCGGCGGCGGACTTCTTCGCCCAGGCCTTCGAGATCAGCTGCACTCGCGCGGCCGGTGTTGAGCAGGAAGTTGCAGTGCTTCTCTGACACCTGCGCGCCGCCGAGGGTGAGGCCGCGACAACCGGCATTGTCGATCAACTCCAACGCCTTCATCTCTGGCGGGTTGCGGAAGGTGGAGCCGCCGGTGCGGGCGCGCACGGGTTGGCTTGCTTCACGATTGGCGCGGATTTCGGCCATGCGCTGCGCTATCGCGGCACCATCGCCGGGCAAAGCGCGCAAACGGGCGCGGACCACCACAGATTCGGGCGGCAATTGGGCGTGGCGATAGGAGAGATGCAGCTTCTGCGCATCCAGCCGCAGCAATTCGCCGGACCGGGTGACGATCTCCGCCCAATCCAGCACCTGCGCGATATCGCCGCCATACGCGCCGGCGTTCATTGCAACTGCCCCGCCGATGGTGCCGGGAATGCCGCTGAGGAATTCGAGACCGGCGAGGCCAGCGGCGGCGGCGTGTTCGGCCACGGTGACGTCGAGCGCGGCAGCGCCCGCGATGATGCCGTCTGCCTCAATCTTGATGGAGTTGAAGCCGCGTGCGAGGCGGATCGTCACACCTTGAATGCCGCCATCGCGCACGATGAGGTTCGAGGCAGCACCGATGGTGATCACTGGCACTTCAAGCGGCAGATGGCCGAGGAATTGCGCCAAGTCGCTCGCATCTGCCGGGCGCACGAGCAATTCTGCTGGGCCGCCCACGCGAAACCAAGTGGTGGGAGCCAAGCTCACCGCCTCCTGAATCCGACCGCGAAGTGTGGGCAGCAATCCCATCATTTCTTCGGCCCGCCTTGGAGAGCGAGCAGTTGTGCGGGCAGGGTGGCGGCCCATTGGGTGATGTTGCCAGCCCCCAGACACACCACGAAATCACCCGGCTTGGCGATGGCGTGGATCATCTCGGCCAGATGCTCCGGCCCCGGCAGCGGCACCACCGAGCGATGGCCGGATGCGCGCAGACCCTCGATGAGGGTATCGCGGTTGACGTTGGGCAGCGGGGCTTCACCGGCGGCGTAAACATCCGCCACCACCACGGTGCCCGCATCGTTCATACAGGTGCAGAACTCAGCGAACAGCGTGGCGAGCCGGGAGTAGCGATGTGGCTGCACCACCGCGATCACGTCGCGCGCACCGGCTTGGCGGGCGGCTTTCAGCACAGCGGCGATTTCGACAGGGTGGTGGCCATAATCGTCGATCACGGTGATGCCGCCGGATTCGCCGGTTTTGGTGAATCGGCGCTGCACGCCTCGGAAGTTGAGCAAAGCGGAGCGCAGCGTGTTCTCGTCGATCTCCATCTCGATGCCGATGGTAATGGCGGCCAATGCGTTCGACACGTTGTGTGCGCCCAGCATCGGCAGGCGAAACGGCCCCATGCGGCGGGAGCGATTGCGCACGCGATCGGCAACCTCCACCTCAAAGGTGGCCCCCATGCGGTCCATCACCAAACGATCCGCGCGGATATCGGCTTGCGGTGAGAAGCCGTAGGTGATCACCCGGCGGTCGGCGAGGCGGGGGATCATCTGCTGCACTGAGGGGTGGTCGATGCAGAGCACGGCGAAACCGTAGAACGGGATGTTCTGGACGAATTGATCGAACCCGGCAGTCATCGCCTCAGCAGTGCCCCAGTGGTCGAGATGCTCGGGGTCGATATTCGTCACCACAGCGATGGTGGCGGGCAGGCGGAGGAAGGAGCCGTCTGACTCGTCGGCCTCCACCACCATCCACTCGCCCGAGCCCATGCGGGTGTTTGAGCCGTAAGCGTTGATGATGCCGCCGTTGATCACGGTGGGGTCGAGCTTGGCACCCTCCAGAACCGTGGCGATCATGGAGGTGGTGGTGGTTTTGCCATGTGTGCCGCCGACCGCGATGGCCCAGCGCAGGCGCATCAGTTCGCCGAGCATTTCGGCACGGCGCACCACCGGGATCAGCTTGGCGCGGGCGGCGCGGACTTCGGGGTTGTCGGCCTTCACGGCCGTGGAGGTGACAACCACGCGGGCGGTGCCGAGATTCTCAGCGCGGTGGCCGATGGAGATCGGTATCCCGCTCTCACGCAGGCGTTTTACGTTGCCATTCTCTGAAATGTCGCTGCCTTGCACCGAATAGCCAAGATTGTGCAGCACTTCGGCAATGCCGG
>CAIZGT010000281.1 GCA_903932545.1 uncultured Rhodospirillales bacterium | reverse complement strand
CGCCTTCGTTGGAGACCAGGCAGATCAGCGTGCCAGGATCGGCAGGTTGAAGCGGCCGGGCTGGGTGGTGGTGAGCGCGAGTTGGGCGAAGGCTCGGCTGAGGGCATCGACCTGATCATCCTTGTGGCCGTTTGGAAAATCCCTCAATTCGTCGAGCAGGGCGCGGTTCCAAGGGGCTCTGATGATCCCGAGGCTGCCGGTTTCGATGGCGGCGGCAGGCAAGTTGGCGCGGGTTAGCTTGGCGCCAGTTTCGGGACTGGCGCGCACGCGAAACCCCGCCAGACGCTGGCTTAACCATGCCACTTGCTGCTTGCCCGCCTGACCCGGGTCTTGCGGCAACGCGATGGTGACGGCCGTACCATCCTGGCTTGCGACGGCGCGTATGGTGTCGGCCACTTCTGCTGGTCCGGCGCGAATACGGACCACATCAGTGATCAGGTAATGGTTGTCGGTGGTGACGGCGAGTTTAAGCCCTACTGTCCAGTCAGGGTCGCGGCCCTCGGCGGCGGCGGTTGCAGCCAGATCCCAGGCCCGGATTTCGCGGCGGATGCCCGGCGCGATGTCCAGGACCGGGATCCGCGTGGTGGCGAAAAGTGATTCGGTGTCTGGAGTTGGTGATTGTTGGAACAGGGCGTTCCAAATCCGGGAGCCCATGACATGACGCTTGCGCTCAAGCCCCGCTTCGTTCTCCCACTCAGGCCACAGCGCGGCACCAAGAGGGCGCTGGAGAGGATCATCCGCTTCGGCAATGGCAGGCAGCCTCAGCACGTTCCAGCTCGGGTCACTGTCGATGAGGCGACCGCCGAGATCATCTTGATGCCAGCGCGTCATGACCAAAACGATGCGGCCGCCGGGTTTAAGACGGGTTGCGAGGTCTGAGCGATACCAATTCCATATGGCGTTTCGCGCGGTTGGGCTGTCAGCTTCGGTGTGGGATTTCACCGGATCGTCAATGAGAACCAGATCCGCACGCCGCCCGGTGATCGGGCCACGGATGCCGCAGGCAAAATATTCTCCGCCCGGCTGAGTGCGCCAGCGTGCCGCCGCGCGGTCTTCACGCAGGAGATTGAGGCCCAAAATATCGCCGTGGTCACGCAAGGTATCGCGCACCTTGCGTGCGAAATGCTCTGCGAGATCCGCGGTGTGGCTGGCGGCGATGATAGAGGCTTGCGGGTGGCGGGCCAGAAACCATGCGGGAAAGAGCACCGAGGCATAGGTTGATTTGCCGTGGCCGGGCGGTAGCAGGAGCATCAGTCGATCTGGCCCGGCTTCGGCGAGATCAGAGAGGCGGCTCAGCATTTCACGATGATGGCGGGCGGGTGATTGGCCTGCAGGTTCGAGCACCTTTTCAGCCCATTGTGCCAGCGACAGATGCGTTGGAGATGATAACGATTCCGGTGCTGCATTGGCAGCATCACCGGATCGTTCGGCCAGAATGGGCTCCGCGCGTTTTGCCATAATATCCTGCAGGCGCGGGGTTGGGGGATCGCAGCGCGGCCCCGAGGCCGCTGAGCGCCGTCACATCATGTGTGCGCCGCAATTCCGCGATGATGACGAGACTTATAGGTGATTCTGGGGTGGTTGGGAAGGAAAACCTGCCATTCTTACGATTATTTTCCTGATAAGTGGACAGGCGCTGCTCCCAGTTTGGAGAAAATAGCTCCTCTCATGAGATCGGCAGCATGCTTCTGGAAATGCGCCGCATGACACTCGCCTAGAAATTATTGCTATTTTTCAGCAAGGTATACCGACAAGTCCTGACGTTTCTCCCCTGGAGCGACAGTGCAAACTTTGATTATGACCAAATTGGGGCAAAACTGATCGCAATTAGGGGTTGATCTGTTGGCCAATGCTGAGGTTTATCCTAGGCGTCCACTGCGTTGTTATAAGTGTGGTGAACGAGGTGTTCTGATCGACTTATTGTCGAGTGATTCCGCCCTCAGGAGTCGGCACCTAAGGCTTAACGGTGCGATGACATGGCGATGTTCTGCCGGTCAATTCGGGTTGGCCAAATGCGAACTGCCGGGCGGTGTTGGCAAGATGGAGTGAGAATGAGCGCGCAAAACAAAAAGCTGTTGCCTTGGGAAATTCTGCCGCTGATTGCGGTGAGCCTGATATTTTCGGTTCCCGCGTTCGGTGCTGAAAACAACGATCCCAAGCCGTTGAGCAGCGCGAAACAACATAGTGTTACTGTCGCTACCAAGCCGAAACTGCCCAAAGACAGACAAGCAGCCAAACCAAACAATGTGACGGTGGCGCACAAAGCTTCTGGTTCGGATAAAAAACCGACCTCGCACACGGGCCAGGCGGCCGTTTCGGCTGGCCATGCCGCAAGTTACGATTCGCAAGGGCGGGTTATTCGGCGGGTGGCGGTTGCTACGAAGGGTGGGCCCCAGGGCTTCGACCACACGCTTTTGGATGACGGCACGTTCTGGCGTGAAGACGGGAGCCGCACGACGTGGCAGCAAACTGGGATGGCGAGTTGGTATGGCGGCGCGCGCTGGCAAGGCAAGCGGACGAGCTCCGGCGACCGCTTTGACCAGAACCAGCTGACCGCCGCGCACGCAACCCTACCGATTGGCACGAAGGTTCGCGTGATCCGGACGGATGGCCGTGGCTCGGTTGTGGTGACGATAAATGACCGTCCGGGCACCCGCACACGGGTTATTGACCTGTCGCGCGCGGCCGCCAAGGAACTTGGTATTCTGACCGCAGGGGTGACGATGGTGACGCTACAGCCGCTTTGAGAGTGCTGGGCGGTTTAGGCTAGCGACGATAATCTCAATTCCCTGGGCGTGCCATCGCTGAATGGCTTTGTGGTCCGCACCCAGTAGCGCCGCGAGACGACGCCAAGGGTAGATATGGCGCTCCGTCAATGGGCTGATCAGCGCACGCGCTCCAACGATGCGGCGGATGACGTATTTGTCGCGTGGGATCGCCGCGATCCACCCCATTGCTTCATCCATTCGGGTGATTTGGGCGGAATTCGGAACTGGAGGCCGTAGCCTTTGGTTGATAGGTGCCCCTCCATAGGCTTCGATGGCATCGTGGACAATGTCATGCCTCACGGTTCGCATCCGCGTTGTGGGGCCCGTATTGGGGAGAGCCATAATAACGCTACCAGCCTCCTCGAGCCGGGCGACCACCAAGCGGCAATCATACAGCGCGGAGCCATCTTGCTGATGTTCAATATCGTATTGCATTGCTGCTCTGGACATCTCTAACTCCTGAATAACGGGATTGTATCGCGCGTTAACGCACGATCGGTCGGGCTAGATCGGTCGCAACCGGATGCGTCTGAGGTGAAGAGCAATCTGCTCGCGCAAGATTGAATCAATCTCATCCGGGGTGAGCAGAGGTGCCGTCTTTTGATGGACGAGCTTGCGCAACACGGACCAGCGCGCCCGCGTCTGCAGGAGGGGGCGTAAGTTTGCCCTGGCGGCAGCGGCAGCTATCTGTCTTGCGGTTGTATCTGGCACCGACATCGGCCGAGTGGGCAGCAGACTGGCTTTTCTGCCACAGGGCGAAATCGCAGCGCGCAGAGCATGGGTGCTCAGCGCCTTCTGTCCAATCTGAGATGTGATGAGACCGGCGCGGATCAGTTGCTGGCAGGTTGGTCCAGCAATGTGAGACGGGAGATGCAGGATATGCTGGTTATTCATTGCTCAGCAGCCCCCACCGTTGCCGGTGGTCGCGCCCTGGGTGGTCGCGCCCTGGGCGGTTGCGGCGGCGTGTATGGATTTCCTTCGAGGCTCGTGCCTGCGATCAACAAACCCCAAGAAATCGGGTGCCCCGGGGGCAGGGGATCGCGCTGATGGTCTGTCATTACAACTGCGGGCTTATCGGCGGCCCTCGGTTTGGCGGGAATTTCTAGCCCGAGCGCGCGCGCCCTATCGGTGACGGATGTGCGGCTCAGGCCGAATGCGCGTGCGATAGATCGCATGGACTCGCCGTCTTGCCGATATTTCAGCAGTCTTTGATCTGCAACCGGCGTCCATTGGAGGGATTTGGGGAACCGCGTTCGATCTGTGATCACATGCGTCATGACGAGCCTCCGCTAACGCGCACCGATGCGCTGAGACGAATTGTTAGCGTTGATAACGGCAACTGTCAATAATTCTCACGTTTTGAAGTTAGAGAAACTGACATAGTGTGGTGCTAGTTATGCTGGAGACGCGTTATGGAACAGGTCGGAGTGGGCGCGCGCATTAGGGCGGCGCGCGAGCATCTGGGATTGACCCAAGCTGCGCTCGCCGAAAAAGTTGGGGTGACAAGAAGTGCCGTCGCGCAGTGGGAGACCGGGCGCGCCGGGCAAGTGGGAAGCCATTTGGCGCAAATTGCCGCTGTGCTTGGGGTGGGAGTGGAACATCTTCTGCTAGGCAGTCGCGAGCGGATGTTTATGGATGAAGTAGGGCCCAACTCGATCACGGCTGATGAACTGGCGATTTTGCGCTTGTATCGTGAATGCACCGACGATGATCGCGCGATTTTATTACGGTTAGCGAAACTGTTTGTAAAAATTAAATAAATTAATTGAT
>CAIZGT010000280.1 GCA_903932545.1 uncultured Rhodospirillales bacterium | reverse complement strand
TGTAAGGTTACGCTTCGCAAGGCGCGGATGTATGAGTTCCTCGACCGTCTCGTAACTGTGGCTCTGCCGCGAGTGCGTGATTTCCGCGGCATCTCTGCCAAGGGGTTTGACGGTCGTGGGAATTTTGCGATGGGTCTGAAGGAACAGATTGTGTTCCCAGAGATCGAATACGACAAAATCACCGCCGTGCGCGGGATGGACATCGTTTTCGTTACCACTGCGAAGACGGATGCCGAAGCCAAGGCGCTGCTGAAGGAACTCGATATTCCCTTCATCGGTGAGGCTCCGGGCCAGCAGAACGCTGGCTGAGACTAAGCTGCCCGGGTTCGCCCGGCGGTCTTGAGATGCGTGATTGGAAAACGGTGGGGATGTTCCCCACAGGTTCCGGAGGATTGGAAAGTTATGGCGAAGACCTCTTCGGTCAACCGCAATAAAAAGCGGGAATACATGTCCGGCCGTGACAAGGAAAAGCGCTTGGCGCTGAAATCCATTGTTATGGACCGTACGCTTCCGGTGGAAGACCGGTTCGATGCGAGCATGAAGCTGGCGCAACTCCCGCGTAATGGCTCAAAGGTGCGCGTGCGTTTGCTCTGCGAACTCACTGGCCGGCCGCGCGCGAATTATCGCAAGTTTAAGCTCTGCCGTATCGCGCTGCGCGATTTGGCGTCATCCGGGCAGATTCCCGGCATGACCAAGTCCAGCTGGTAAGGGGCTAGCACATGTCGATGTCCGATCCGTTGGGTGACATGCTCACCCGGATCCGCAATGCACAGCGTAGCCGTCACAGCTCTTGCGTGGCGCCGGCGTCTGGTCTGCGGGCCAATGTTCTCGATGTTCTGAAGCGTGAAGGCTTCATTCGTGGTTTTGCCACGGAAGAAGTGCGCGCCGGTGTAAGCCAGCTTCGCATCGAACTGAAATACAATGAGGGTGAGCCGGTGATCAAAGAGATCACTCGCATCAGCCGTCCTGGCCGTCGCGTTTATTCCCAGATTAAGGAATTGCCCCGCGTCTATGGTGGCCTGGGTATTTCGATCCTGTCGACGCCTCGCGGCGTTTTGAGCGATGCGGAAGCACGCGCTGCCAATGTTGGCGGCGAAGTGCTCTGCCGCGTGTTCTGAGGAGCGCAGAGATATGTCTCGCGTAGGCAAATATCCGGTCGAAGTTCCTGCTGGCGTGACGCTTTCGCTCACGAACGGCGTGGTAACGGCCAAAGGCAAACTCGGCGAATTGAAGTTGGCACTGACCGATCGGGTCGATGCAAAGCTCGAGGACAACAAGTTCACCGTCGCTCCACGTGGCAATTCGTCACCGGCGCGGATGATGTGGGGCACAACTCGTTCGCTGGTGCAGTCCATGGTCAAGGGGGTGTCGGAAGGCTACTCCAAGACGATGGAGATCAACGGCACTGGTTATCGCGCTGCTGTAAACGGTGCCAATCTCGTGTTGAACCTTGGGTTCTCGCACGATGTTGTATATCCGATTCCGGCTGGCATAACTGTGCTTTGTGAAAAGCCGACCTCGATCAAAGTGTCTGGCGTTGATAAGCGCCAGGTTGGTCAAGTTTGCGCTGAGATCCGCGGCTGGCGTCCGCCTGAGCCCTATAAGGGCAAGGGTGTGAAGTTCGAAGGCGAGCAGATCCTCCGCAAGGAAGGGAAGAAGAAGTAATGGCCGACAACAAGGAACTCGCTGTCCGGCGCAAGACTCGTCTGCGCTTTCAGCTCCGTCGGAAGGCCATCGGGCGCGCTCGCCTCTCGGTGTTCCGCTCGGGTCGCCACATTTACGCCCAGGTGATCGACGACACGCAGGGCCGCACGGTTGCTGCTGCATCGAGCCTGGAGCGCGATATGCGCGAAGCTCTCAAGACCGGTGCCGACAAGGCTGCTGCGGCAGCGGTTGGCAAGCTGGTTGCCGAGCGTGCGCTGGCTGCCGGCATCACCGACGTGGTCTTCGACCGCGGCGCTTATCTTTATCATGGCCGCGTCAAGGCGCTGGCCGAGGCCGCCCGTGAGGGCGG
>CAIZGT010000279.1 GCA_903932545.1 uncultured Rhodospirillales bacterium | reverse complement strand
TGCCAGGGCTCTGGCTCAGCGAGATCGCGAATGTGTTGTGGATGAGCGAGCGTCGTCGCCGTGTGAGTGCAGACCGAGTCTCCGCGTTGCTTGCGTTGTTCGCGTCGCTGGATTTCGAAGTCGATTCATCATCGCCCCGCGTGACCTTTGGACCAGTGCTCGACATCGCAAGGCGCGAAAAACTGACGATCTACGACGCCACTTATCTCGAACTCGCACTTCGCCATCGTGTGCCGCTTGCAAGCCTTGATCGCGATCTCTGTGCGGCAGCAGAACGCAACGCGATCCGCCTATTGGCGGGCTAAATTCATCAACCGCAGGAACTCGCGCACCACCACATCCAGCCCGGTGAACACCGCCTCGCCGATGATGAAATGGCCGATGTTGAGTTCCATCACCTGCGGAATGGCGGCGACGGCCGACACGTTGTCGTAAGTCAGGCCGTGGCCTGCATGCACTTCGAGGCCGAGCGCGTGGGCACGGGCGGCACCGGCGATCAGGCGTTCCAGCTCGCCCGCGCGGCCCTCGGCATAGGCGCCAGTGTGGAGTTCGACGATATCCGCCCCGAGTCGCGCGGAGGCTTCCAACTGATGCGCGTCTGGATCGACGAACATGGAGACGCGAATCCCGGCTGCCCGCAACGCTGCGACGATGGGGGAGAGATGCGCCTCCTGCCCGGCCACGTCCAGCCCGCCCTCAGTGGTCACTTCGGTGCGCTTTTCCGGGACAAGACAGCAGGCGTTTGGTTTCGTCTCCAGGGCAATGCGCAGCATCTCATCCGTTGCGGCCATTTCCATGTTGAGCGGGGCGTTGATGCCGCCCTTGATGGCAGCGAGATCGGCATCACGAATGTGGCGACGGTCTTCGCGCAGATGGGCGGTGATGCCATTTGCCCCTGCGGCAATCGCCTGCTGGGCGGCGCGCAATGGGTCGGGATTCAGACCGCCACGTGCGTTGCGGATGGTTGCGACGTGGTCGATGTTCACACCCAGTCTTAACATTCTAGCGTATCCTTCCGAGCCGCGAGGTCAGCGGCGAGATCTAGGGCGGCGATCAAACTTGAGGGGTCCGCGATCCCCTTCCCCGCGATATCAAACGCGGTGCCGTGATCGGGTGAGGTGCGGATGATTGGCAGGCCGAGCGTGACGTTTACGCCGCCATCCATATCCAGCGTTTTGATCGGGATCAGCACCTGATCGTGATACATGCCCATCGCCACGTCATACCCCCGCCGCGCCCTGGGCGTGAACATGGTGTCGGCGGGATAGGGGCCAAGCACGGTGATGCCCTGGTCCGCGAGCACCTGCATTGCGGGGAGAATAATCCGCGCCTCCTCGTCGCCCATCGCACCCTGTTCGCCCGCGTGCGGGTTCAGCCCGGCCAAGGCGATACGCGGATTGGCGATGCCGAAATCACGGCGCAAAGCGGCGTGGGTGATGCGGCAGGTGTCGATGATGATCTCGCTGGTGAGAGTGCGGATCGCCTCACTGAGTGCGACATGAATGGTGATCGGCACCACACGCAGCAGCGGCGAGGCGAGCATCATCACCGGCAGGTGGGTGTCGGTGAGTGCTGCGAGGAATTCGGTGTGGCCGGGGTATTTGAAGCCTGCGCCGTAGAGCGTGGCTTTGCTGATCGGATTCGTCACCACCGCTGCCGTCTCGCCGGATTGGGTGAGGCGTGTGGCGATCTCGATGGAATGCATCACCGCATGGCCGTTGGCTGAGTTGGGGGTGCCGCGCGTGACGGGTTCCGCGAGCTTGACCGGCAGCACTGGCAGTGCGCGGGGGAAAACGCTCGCCGCGTCTGCCGCTCGTTCGACGATCTGGCAGCCAGGGTAGAGTTGCGGATCACCCAGCACCACGAACGGGCGGGCGTGGCGGCGGAGTTGCCATGCCGCGAGGGTGATTTCCGGGCCTATTCCGGCTGGGTCGCCCATGGTGAGAGCGAGAGGTGTGATGGTCATGGCCGCAAGCTACCCTAAACCGCCATTGCAAGCGAAGCGCAGCGATGGATCGCTGCGCTTCGCTTGCAATGACGAATATTGGTGCGATCAAATATGCAGCGCGCGCCCATCAACGGCGAGCGCGGCTTCCTTCACCACTTCGGACAGCGTTGGATGCGCATGGCAAATCCGCGCCACGTCTTCCGACGACGCACCGAATTCCATCGCCGTCGCCACTTCCGCAATCAGAGTGCCCGCATCGGGGCCGAGGATGTGGCACCCGAGCAGCAGATCGGTGCGCTTGTCGGCGAGGATTTTCACGAAGCCATCGGTCATGCCCATCGCGCGGGCGCGGCCATTGGCGGTGAACGGGAATTTGCCAACGGCGTAGGCAACGCCCTCCGCCTTCAGTTCTTCCTCGGTTTTGCCGACCGACGCCACTTCCGGCCATGTGTAGATCACACCAGGAATGACGCCGTAAATGACGTGGCTGTGCTGGCCCGCGAGTTG
>CAIZGT010000278.1 GCA_903932545.1 uncultured Rhodospirillales bacterium | reverse complement strand
TGATAGGCGCGGTAGCGGGAGAGCAGCACCCGGACATGCATTTTGTAGGCCTTGGATTCGAGCCATCGGAAATAGCCTTTGACCCCATACCAGTAGCGCGTCGCCCTCTGCCCGTTCGATGACTGGGCTGATCGAGCGGTTGAAGCTGATCCGCGCCATCGGCATCGATCGGCCATTGAGCCGCAGCGTTCCCGCCGACATCTTCACCCGGCTGGCGGAGGAAGGCTTGCGCGTCACAGCGCAGCACCTGCGCGAACTGGCCAAACCACGGCGCACCGCGACACTCGCCGCCGTCGTGCTGCATCTGGAATCCGGCCTGACCGATGCAGTGCTCGGCATGTTCGACAAGCTGATGGGCAGCCTGTCGCGCCGCGCAGAACGACAGACCGCAGAGAACACCCTGACCTCGGTGCGAGACGCACACGGGCGGTTGCGCACGCTCGCCAAGGCGTGCCGGGCGATGATTGCCGCCTGCGAGCAGGGCCGCGACCCGAAAACCGGCTGGGCGGCTTTTCTGCGCGACGTCACTCTCGCCGAAGAACTGGCAAGGCCCGAGAGCGTCGATCCGAAGGCGGAGATGGTCAATCGCCACGCCTCTTTACGCAGTTTTGCGCCGCTGTTGTTGTCGAGCTTCACCTTCCATGGCGTGCCCGCCTGTCGTTCGCTGCTGGACGCGCTGCGGGTGATCGATGCGCTATATCGCTCCGGCAAACGGAAGCTTCCCGGCAAGCCGCCGCTTGGGTTCATCCGCCGGAGCTGGCGACCGTTCGTTGTCGTCGACGGCATGGTTGACCGGCGGGCCTATGAAATCTGCGCGCTCAACGAACTGCGGGACAGACTGCGAGCGGGCGATATCTGGGTTGAAGGCAGCCAAACGTTCCGCAGCTTCGAGGATTGCCTTTTGCCGCTGCCGGTGTTCGATGCGCTGCGCAACGAGGGGCCATTGCCGGTGCAAGTTGGCCTCGATGGTACGAAGCATTTGCGTGGCACTGCCGACCATCTCTCTGCCGCGCTTGATCAGGTGGCGAAGCTCGCCGCGAAGGACGCTTTGCCCGATGTGGTCATCAAGGATGGTGATCTGAAAATCTCGCCGCTGCGGGCCGACACCCCGGAAGCGGCGTTGAGCTTGCGCAACGCCGCCTATGGCCTGATGCCGCGTCTGCGTATCACCGATCTGCTGTTGGAAGTTGACGCCTGGACCGGGTTTGCCGACTGCTTCACCCATCAGCGCAGCGGACGACCGCCGGAGGATCGCACCGCATTGCTCACAGCGGTGCTCGCGGATGGCATCAATCTCGGTATCGCCCGGATGGCTGATTCGTGTCGGGGCATCACCGCCGGAAGGCTGGCCTGGGCCCACGATTGGCATGTGCGCGAAGAAACCTACACCGCCGCTCTAGCGCGGATCATCGATCATCACCGCACCGTGCCGTTGGCGGCCGTCTGGGGCGATGGCTCGGCGTCCTCGTCGGACGGCCAGTTTTTCCGCGCTGGCGGCCAGGGTGAGGCATTCGGTGACGTCAATGCGCGACACGGCAACGAGCCGGGGGTGAATTTCTACACCCATGTGTCCGACCAGTATGGTCCGTTCCACACCAAGGTGATCGCCGCAACCGCCAGCGAAGCGCCGCATGTGCTCGACGGACTGCTGTATCACCAAACCGGCTTGCACCTGCGCGAGCATTACACCGATACCGGCGGGGTGACGGATCACGTCTTCGGCCTTTGCCACCTGCTCGGTTTCCGCTTCGCGCCGCGCATCCGCGATTTGAAGGACCGCCGGTTCTTCCTGACGCCCGAGATGAAAGCACCACAAGCCTTGGCCCCGCTGGTGGGCGGCACTATCGACCTCAACCATCTGACGCTGAACTGGGAAGCGCTGATCAGACTGGCGGTGTCGATCCGCTCTGGCTCGATCACCGCCTCCGCAGCCCTGCGCAAGCTCGCCGCCTATCCGAGACAGAACGGCCTCGCCATCGCGCTGCGCGATCTGGGGAGACTGGAACAGGCGCTATTCACCCTCGATTGGTTGCGTGATCCGGCCTTGCGCCGCCGGGCCGGAGTGGGGCTGAACAAGGGCGAGGCCCGGCATGCTTTTGCGCGGGCGGTGTTCTTCAACCGCCTGGGCGAAATGCGCGACCGGACATTCGAGAACCAGACCTACCGCGCCTCCGGTCTCAATCTGGTGGTCGCCGCCATCATCTTGTGGAACACCCGCTATCTTGAACGGGCCTATGCCGAACTCAACCGCCGTGGCTCCGCCTGCGCCGCCGACCTGAAAAAGCACATCGCCCTGCTCGGCTGGGAGCACATCAACCTAACCGGCGACTACAGTTGGGCCACCGAAACCCCTGATGTTGGCGATTGGCGAGCGCTGAACCGCCAAACATCCCTGCTCGTAGCGTAGTTCATGTTTCGTGCTGCCTTAGCGTACAGACGATGCACTTTCGTTAGGGGACCCCTATATGCGGGTTTCGACGGCAGATCAGAGCCTGGACCTTCAGCGAGACGCGTTGGCGGCTGTGGGCTGTGAGCGCATCTATGAGGATATTTGCAGTGGCATCGTGACTGATCGTCCAGGTCTTGCGCGCAGCTTGGAGATGCTGCG
>CAIZGT010000277.1 GCA_903932545.1 uncultured Rhodospirillales bacterium | reverse complement strand
CGACGCCGAGCCCCCGCCGAGCCGCCGCCAAGCCGCCGCCGAGCCGCTGCCGAGACGCCGCCGCCGCGTGCTCGCCGCCAAAGCCCCATCCTATCGCGAACTAGACCGCCTGTTCGCCCAATCCTCACTCAAGGGAGAAGCTGCATGACCAGCCTACGCGTGTTCGACCTCGCAGCCCTTGATCGCGGTGAGGGTATCGCCGAACTGCACGAGGTCTGCGCCAATGTCGGCTTCTTCTACATCAACAATCACGGTGTCGATCCCGCACTGATCAACGCCACGGTTGCCGAGATGCACGCCTTCTTCGCGCTGCCATTGGCCGACCGGATGGCAATCGACCTCAAAAAATCCACCTGCCATCACGGCTATGAGCCGATGCAGGCCCAGCGCCTCGAAGCCGGCGCGCCGCCGGATTTGAAGGAAGGTTTCTATATCGGCAACGAGATGGACGACAGCCACCCCTACATGAAAGCCGGCTATTTCAACATGGGGCCGAACCAATGGCCCGCAGCACTTCCCAGCTTCCGTCCGGCAATGAATGCCTATTTCAACACGCTCATCGGCACCGCCGGCCGCCTGATGACTGCCATGGCGCGCTCGCTCGGGCTGCCCCCTGACTACTTCGCGCATTTCTGTATCGATCCGATGTGCGTCATGCGTCTGCTGCACTACCCGCCGCAGCCCGCCAACCCGCTGCCAGATGAGAAAGGCTGTGGTGCCCACACCGATTGGGGCTGCCTCACGCTGCTCTGGCAAGACGCCAATGGCGGCTTACAAGTCCATTCCGGCGGCGAGTGGATCGACGCTCCACCGATCGAGGGCACCTACGTGGTCAATATTGGCGACATGTTCGCGCGCTGGACCAACGATCTCTATCGCTCAACCCTGCACCGCGTGATCAACCTCTCCGGCCAAGAACGCTATTCCATGCCGTTCTTCTTCGAGGGCAGCCCAGGCTATCCGGTTTCAGTCCTGCCCGGCGTGGTGAAACCCGGGGAGGCACCGCGCTACGCCCCCACCACGGTGTCCGACCACCTCACCGAAATGTATCGCCTGACGATGATTTAACCCTTACGCCACCGTCGCCAGCAACGACCAGTTCAACACTGCTTTTCCACCGCGCTTGGCTGTTCACCTTTGCCGCCTAAACTGTCATCCTCCTTGGCAACGGCGAAAACGCCAATCGGGGGAACCAGAAATATGACGCAAATCGGCTGCTATATTCCCCCATCCCGCAAGCCGGGCGTTCTCGGCGTTCACTCGGTCGATCATTTCTGTCTCGCGGTGCCAAACCTTGCCGATGCAGAAAATTTCTACGCCAATTTCGGCCTAGATGTGCGCAGCCAGGGCAACACCTTGGCGCTGCACACCGATGGCCGCACCCATCGCTGGGGCCGCATCGTCGAGGGGCCGCGCAAGAAATTGCAGATGATGAGTTTCGGCTGCTTCGAAGAAGATCTCCCCCGCTTCGCTGCCCATCTACAAGCGCGCGGCATCACTCGGATGGACCCTCCAGAGGGCACCAATCAAGACGGGTTGTGGTTCCTCGATTGCGACGGCACACCCGTTGAAATCAAAGTCGCCGCCAAATCCTCGCCCAATGAGAAGGCCAAATTCGGCGACGTCTCCGGCCCGTCCAACCTGCGCAACGCCCCGCTGCGCGGTATGGCGGCCCCGGTGCGCCCGCGTCGCCTGTCGCATGTGCTGATGTTCGTGCGCGACCTGGAACGCTCGATCGCGTTTTACACCAGCATCATGGGCCTGCGTGTCTCCGACCGCACCAATTTCGTCGCTTTCCTGCACGGCGTTCACGGCAGCGACCACCACATGCTCGCCTTCGCCCAGTCAGACGCGCCGGGCTTTCATCATTGTAGCTGGGATGTCGGCACGGTGAACGAAGTCGGCGTTGGTGCCGCCTCCATGGCTGACAAGGGTCACACCCGCGGCTGGGGGCTGGGGCGGCACGTGCTCGGCTCGAATTTCTTCCACTATGTCCGCGACCCTTGGGGCAGCTACGCCGAATATTCCGCCGATATCGACTATGTGCCGGTGGAGGCCGACTGGGAGGCGCGAACCCACGCTATGGAAAACTCGCTTTATCTTTGGGGGCCAGCCCCGCCTTCAGATTTTGTTACCAATTACGAGGCGTGATGATGAACCCGTCAGCGATTCCTGCGTCCACCGAGGTTCTCATCGCAGGCGGTGGCCCGGTTGGGCTCGCCTTGGCGGTGGAACTCGGGCAACGCGGCATTCGCGCCGTGTTGGTCGAGCGCAATCTTGATGTCGGCCAACAGCCGCGCGCCAAAACCACCAATGTGCGTACGATGGAACACATGCGCCGCTGGGGGTTGGCCGAGCATATCCGCGATGCCGCTCCGTTCGGGCGCGATTACCCCTCCAACGTGGTGTTCGCCACCCGCCTGTTCGGCCACCGCCTCGCTTTGTTCCAGAACGTCTCCAACGGGTTGCGTGAGGAAAACCCGCTCTACTCGGAATCGATGCAGTGGATTGCGCAGTATCATCTGGAACGCGTGCTGCGCGATGAGGTGCTGCGGCTGCCCTCCATCACGCTGGTGATGGATTGCACCCTCACCGGCTTCACCCAGGATGAGCACGCCGTCACCGCCACCGTCTCGCGCAGCGGTGCGCCCGAGCAGACCATCCGCGTCCGCTACATGGTCGGCACCGATGGCGGGCGCAGCTTTGTGCGCAAACAACTCGGCTACGTCATGGAAGGCCGCTCCGCCTTCATGTCCAGCATCGGTGCGGTGTTCCGCGCACCGGGGCTGAACGATCAGCACCCGCAAGGCCCGGCCAACATGTATTGGTGCGTCAACCAAGATGCGCCCGCGATGATCGGCCCGATGGACAAGGGCGATTTGTGGTTCACCATCATGCCCGCACCCGACGGCCCGCCCGACCACGAGACGCTGAAGGCGAAAATCTGCGCTGCCATCGGCCGGAACTGGGACATCGAGATCATCTGCACCGATCCATGGTCAGCCCACGCATTGATCGCCAACAACTACGCCAAGGGCAGGGTGTTCCTCGCCGGTGATGCCTGCCATCTCCACCCGCCGTTCGGCGGCTTCGGCCTCAACATGGGCATCGGCGATGCGGTTGATATCGGCTGGAAACTCGCCGCCACGCTGCAAGGCTGGGGCGGGGCGAGCCTGCTCAACAGCTACATGATCGAGCGCCGCCCGGTGCACCAGAAGGTGATCGAAGAAGCCGTCGCCAACACCGAAGTGCTGACTCAGCATCTGGTGCGCGGCGATCTGGAGGGCGATACCGACGCCTCGGCGGCCATCCGCGCCGAACTCGGGGCCGAAATTCTGGCAAAGAAAAAGCGCGAATTCTCCACCCTCGGCGTCGTGCTCGGCCTGTGCTACGACGCCTCGCCGGTGATCGCCGATGAACCCGGCCCGCGTCCAGATTGGCATTTCGCCGATTACACCCCAAGCGCGATGCCGGGCGCGCTCGCCCCGCATCTCTGGCTCAAACCCGGCCATTCGCTTTACGACCTGTTCGGCCAAGGCTTCACGCTGTTGGTGACACAGCACGGCGCCGAGCCCGATATCGCGGCTCTTTCCACCGAAGCCGCACGGCGCGGCATACCGCTCACCGTGGCCAGCCCGAATGACGCGCGCGTGTTGCCGCTCTACGAGGCAACGCTCGCCCTCATCCGCCCCGACCAGTTCGTTGCATGGCGCGGCGACCGGCTGGATCGCGGGGCAGGGGAGCTGTTCGATCTGGTGTGCGGCGTGAAGTCACTGGCGGCGGTGTCATAGCGCGCCATTGAATTGCCATCCCACCAAGCGCACCTTCCTGCCAAAGCCAGACAGGAGCCTCTCAATGCGTCTCGCCCTCGCTCTCGCCGCCGCGATGTCCATCTCCGTTGCGCAGGCAGCTGAGCCGATCAAAATCGGCATCACCACCATCCTCAGCGGCCCGTTTGCAGATCGTGGCCAGTCCGAGCAATACGGCGCGCAATTGGCGATGGATCGCATCAACGCCGCTGGTGGCGTGCTTGGGCGGCGGTTGGAGGCGTATTACGCCGACAATGCCTGCAAGCCCGAGATCGGCGTGCCCGCCACCAAGCGCCTGCTTGAGCAGGTTAAAGTGCCGGTCGTGATCGGCGCGCTCTGCACCCCCGTCACCCGCGCCATTCTGCCGGTGATGGCAGAGGCAAAGGTGCCGCTCATCATCGCAACCTCGGCGGGCCATGAATTCGTCGATCCGGCGGGCGCGGGCGGCAACGAGTATCTGTTCAAAACCATCCCGTCGGACGTGGATATCGCGCGCGGATTGGTGCGATATCTGCTGTCGCAGAATGTCAAAAGCTTGGCGATGGTCTCCGAAGCGGGGGATTTCCAGCAACTCAACGCCCAGGCGCTCGAAGATGCGGCGAAAGCGGCGGGGCTTAAAATCACCATCCGCGAGAACGTCGCCGCCACCGGCACGGATTTCGCCTCCGTGATCCGCAAGGTGAAAGAGGGCAACCCCGATACAGTGATGCTTAATCTCGCCGGTGCGACCGGAGAATTCTTTAAGGCGTTTGAAACCTCAGCCTGGAAAATCCCGGTCGGCGGCCGGGTTGATCTCGCCGCTGCGATGGCGGGCGTATCCAAAGAGTTTGTCGCAGGCGGTGGCCTTACCAACCTCACCTCCATCGCCGTTTTCACACCCGCACTGAACGCCAAGCCGGTGCAGGATTTCGTCGCTGCCTATCGCGAGCGCACCGGGCTTGCGCCCACCCAGCGTTCATTCTTTTCTCTTTATACCATGTGCTTGTTTAATCTTTAAATACCATCTTGATAGTAAATATTTAGCATCTATCTTTATATTTCTCTTGTGTTTTATCTTCTTGTATCTATCTGGCAGACTTAGCACATATTTTGTATCAATTTTTTACAGCTTTATCTATGGACCACTTTTATGGACAGAGACAGGCAGTGAATATCTTATTTCAAGTTAGCTTGTGTTTTTGCTTTGGTATCACAAAGGATTAAAGGTAACATTTAAACTGGTTTCTTAGCTAGAATTGTGAAAATGAGACTTCATCTTTCTCTTACAGCCATGCCAAAGACACTTCTTGAGGTTAGACT
>CAIZGT010000276.1 GCA_903932545.1 uncultured Rhodospirillales bacterium | reverse complement strand
GCGGATTTGCGCGCGCGTGGCGCGGCTCTGGTGCTGCGGCGCGGCACCTATGCCAGCGAAATTCCGCGCTTAATGGCCGAAACCGGGGCTTCGGCCATCCACACCGGCGAGGCGGTTGAGCCCTGGGCCCGGCGGGCAATCAGCGCGCTCGCAGCGCAATTCCCCATTCACCAACATCGCACCGCGCTGATGTTTCACCCCGATGCGATCCGCACCGGAGCCGGCACGCCCTACGGCGTGTTTACCCCCTATGCCAAAGCCTGCATCCGCGCCCGCACCCCGGTTGCGCGCATCCCAGCACCGAGCCGTTTCCCAACCGTCGTGCTGCCGCCGTCTGACACGCTCAATGATTGGAAACTACGCCCAACCAAGCCGGATTGGGCCACCGGGTGGGAGCGGTTCAACGCTCCAGGCGAGGCGGGGGCACTTGCGGCACTAGAGCGGTTTCTGCCGCAGGTCGGCTCGTATGACGAGCAGCGCAACATCCCCGGAATCGCTGGAACCTCGCGTCTGTCACCACATCTCGCCTGGGGCGAGATCGCGCCAGATACCGTGTGGGACATCGCGGGCGAGCGCTCACAGGGCCGGGGCTTGGAAGTGTTCCGCAACGAATTGCTATGGCGCGAATTCTCCGCCCATCTGCTGTATCACGCCCCCGCTTTGCCCGAAGCGCCGCTCAAACCGGCCTATGCCGCCTTCCCTTGGCGGAATGACGCCAAAGGCTTGCTGGCATGGGAGCGCGGGCGCACCGGCATCCCCATCGTCGATGCCGGAATGCGTCAACTCTGGACGACAGGGTGGATGCACAACCGGGTACGGATGATTGTGGCCAGCTTCCTTATCAAGCATTTGCTGATCGACTGGCGCGAGGGCGAGGCATGGTTTTGGGACACCCTGATTGACGCCGACCTCGCCGCCAACGCCGCGTCTTGGCAATGGGTGGCGGGCAGCGGGGCAGACGCCTCGCCATTTTTCCGCATCTTCAACCCTGTTTTGCAGGGCGAGAAATTCGACCCAACCGGCGCTTACGTCCGCCGCTTTGTGCCTGAACTGTACAACTTAGTTGACAAACACGTGCATCAGCCCTGGACCGCACCATCTCCCCCACGCAATTATCCCTCACCCGTTGTCGATCTGGCGTTTGGTCGGGCGCGGGCACTGGACGCTTTGAAGATCATCACGAAATGAACCTTATGACTGATAAACCTCGCCTTGCCGTCATCGGCTCCGGAATCTCCGGCCTCTCCGCGGCTTGGCTGGCGCGGCATGATTATGACGTGACACTGTTTGAGTCCGAGCCACGTCCGGGCGGGCATGCCGACACGCAGGTGGTGCAGCTTGCCGGGGAGACGGTGGCAGTTGATACCGGTTTCATCGTCTATAACGTGGCGAATTATCCCAATTTGATCGGCTTGTTCGATCATTTGGGGGTGGAGACCATCCCCACCGATATGTCTTTCGGCGTCTCTATCGGCAATGGCCGGATAGAATACGCGGGCGGCGAGTTGGCACAGATGTTTGCGCAGAAGCGCAATATTCTGCGGCCACGGTTCTGGAGCATGATCCGCGATCTGCTGCGGTTCTACAAAGCCGCCCCGGAATTGCTCGGCGGCGCGTCCGTCGAATCGCTGGGCGATTATCTTGACCGAAACAACTACGGCAAGCCATTCGTCGAAGACCACCTGCTGCCGATGGGGGCGGCGATTTGGTCCGCTTCGGTCGAGGGTATGCGGGCATTCCCAGCGCGGCATTTCGTGCGGTTTTTCGCCAATCACGGGCTGCTGCAACTCTCCGACCGCCCGGCATGGCGCACCGTAAAGGGCGGCTCACGCACCTACGTCGCCAAAATGGTGGCCGACCTGCCCGGCTTGCGCGTTTCACAAAAAGTGGTGGCGGTCACCCGCGATTATGTCGGCGTGAATGTCAGGCTCGAAGACGGCCAAACCGCACATTTCGACCGCGCCATCCTCGCCTGCCATGCCGATCAGGCGCTGGCGATGCTGGGCAACCCTTCGCCGGGCGAGCGCGAAATCCTCGGTAGCTTCCGCTGCCAAGACAATCTGGCGGTGCTCCACACCGATGCCAGCTTCATGCCGCGCCGCAACGGGGCGTGGTCGGCATGGAATTATCTGTCCGAATCCCGTGAAGACCACAGCGAGGCAGTCAGCCTCACCTACTGGATGAACAAGCTGCAATCACTGAAAACCGCCAAGCCGCTGCTGGTCACACTCAATCCGGGGCGCGAGATTGCGCCCTCTGAAGTGCTCCTCACCCGCCAATACCGCCACCCGCAATTCGATGCGGCAGCGATGATCGCGCAGGATCGGCTGGCGGAAATTCAGGGCACGGACCGACTGTATTTCTGCGGCGCCTGGACCCGCTGGGGCTTCCATGAAGACGGCATCGCCTCCGCCGTGCGGGTGGCAAAGCTGCTGGGCTTAAGCATTCCGTGGAACGCTGACGCGGAGCGGCCAAGCGAACGGATGGCGGCATGAGCGACACATTCCTGCACGTTGGGGACATCGCCCATGTGCGCCACACCCCATTCCGCCACCGCTTCCGCTACCGGATGTGGATGGCCTCGGTGGATATCGATGCGCCGCAAGAAAGCCGTCTGTTCCGCTTCAATCGGCGCGGCGCGCTGTCGCTGCATGAGCGCGACCACGGCGCACGCGACGGCTCGGCATTTCGGCCATGGGTTGAGGCGCATCTGGCACAGGCCGGGCTGTCCGAATTCGGCCATTCGGTCCGCTTCATGGCGATTCCGCGCATGTTCGGCTTCGCCTTCAACCCGATTGCCTTTTTCCTGTGCCATGACGCACAAGGACGGCTGGGGGCGGTGATCCATCAGGTGAAAAACACCTTTGGCGATCAAACCGAATATGTCCTCGCCGTGCCGCACGCAAACGGCACAATCCATCAATCCACCGGCAAGCGCATGCATGTCTCCCCGTTCTTCGACATGAAGGGCGGCTACAAATTCGCCTTCTCAGACCCGCTTGCCGACCAGTTCCGCCTGATGATCCTCTACGGCGCGGAAGACACGCCTCGGATGACGGCCGTGATGCGTCTGCAAAAATCCGCTCTGTCCGATCAGGCACTACTGAAGCTGCTGCTCGCGATGCCGTTGATGCCGTTCAAAGTGTTCGCCGCCATCCATTGGCATGCGCTGCGTCTGTTTTTGCTTGGTGCCAAATTTCACCCCGCTCCCCCAAAAAACGCAAACGTTACTCTTACAGGAGCCTCCGCATGAGCGAAGCCATTTTGCCCTCCTCCACCCGCGCCGCGCCGCGCAATCGGTGGCAGCGTTTTGCGCTGAAGCTGGCCGAAATGATCCGCTGCGGCAGTCTCACTCTGGTGTTCGACGATGGCAGCCAGCATCGCGTCAACGCGCCACATCCGGGGCCGGATGCCACGGTTATCCTGCACTCCAACCTCGCCATCCGCCGCTTGATGTTCGGCGGCAATGTTGGGCTGGCCGAGGCGTATATCGACGGCCTATGGGAATCGCCTGATCTGCGTACGGTGATGGCGCTGGCGGCGGCAAATGAGGCGGAATGGGAGCAGGCTTTGCTCGGCAGCCCCTGGAAGCGCGCGCTGAACAAGCTGTTCCACCGCTTGCGCTCCAACACGCGCAGCGGGGCGAAAAAGAACATCATGTCGCATTACGATCTCGGCAATGAGTTCTACGAGCAATGGCTCGACCCGACGATGACCTATTCATCGGCACTGTTCACCTCGCCCGAGCAGAATTTGAAGGACGCACAGCTCACCAAAATTCACCGCCTGTGTCAGGCGCTTGATCTCAAACCCGGCATGCGCCTGCTTGAAATCGGCTGCGGCTGGGGTGCGTTTGCCGAAGTCGCAGCACGCGATTACGGCGTGCACGTGGTGGGGGTCACACTCTCCCCCTCCCAACTCGCCTACGCCCAGGCCCGGATCGAGCGCGCCGGGCTGAGCGCGCAGGTGGATCTGCGCCTGCAAGATTATCGCGACGTCACCGAGACCTTCGACCGCGTCGCCTCCATCGAGATGTTCGAGGCAGTGGGCGAAGAATATTGGCCGGTGTATTTCCGCACCTTACGCGAACGCTTGGCACCGGGCGGGATTGCCGGGGTGCAAACCATCACAATCTCCGACCGCCTGTTCCCGACCTATCGCAAATCCGCCGATTTCATCCAGCGTCATGTGTTCCCCGGCGGCATGCTACCCTCGCCCACCCGTCTGCGTGAAGAGGTGGCGAAAGCCGGGCTCAGCTGGCAGGCCGAACATTGGTTCGGCCTCGACTACGCCCGCACCTTGGCGCGCTGGAATGAAACATTCCAATCCGTCTGGCCACGTCTGGCCGGGGCCACGCGGCTGAGCCGGATGCCAGCCGATGCACGGTTCAAGCGGCTATGGGAATATTACCTGCTCTATTGCGAGACCGGGTTCGCCGCTGGCTGGACCGATGTGGGGCAGATTGTGCTGGCCAATCCGGCTTGACCGCACGCGCAGGGCTCGGCTGGCAGCAATTGCTTGCGTATGCGGCACCAGCCCTGCCGTTGGCATTGCTCGGGCTGCCTTTGAGCGTTCACCTGCCTGATTTTTGGGCAGGCCCGATGGGGTTAAGGATCGGATTGGTTGGGTTGGTGCTCACTTTG
>CAIZGT010000275.1 GCA_903932545.1 uncultured Rhodospirillales bacterium | reverse complement strand
TTTATCCTTAATCATCGGCTTGGCGGTCAAACCTTGTGGCAGTTCATGCTGCAATGCAACATCGTCCCGCAACATGGCGTTCTACGCAAGCGCATTGAGACATGCTGCCAGAGACTCTGCATTCGGGAAATGGATATCTGGTTGAGATTTGCTGTTTTGCAGTGCAGCAATGCCCCCATCATGCGCCGCATCGCCCAATAACACAGCAACACAGCCGCAGCCGCGCGCGGCCTGCATGTCCAAACCAGTGTCTCCAACATACCAGACATCCCCTCCCGGCACGAGGCCAAGCGGTGCCAATGCGAGGTGGAAGGGGGCCGGGTCGGGCTTGTCCGCGCTGGCGTCACCCGCACCCAGAATGGCAGAAAACCGCGCCGTCCAGCCCAAATGCGCCGCCTCGCGACGCACAAACTCGCCATCCTTGTTCGATACCACCGCGCACTGCCAGCCCTGCAACGCAACCAATAGCTCAGGCATTCCGGGCATTGGCGTGAGATGATCGATATGGGTGCGCGCAAATTCGGACTGAAAAATTTTTGCAGCCCGCATCCAATCCGCCCCAAACATCATCGGAAACGCCTCACGGATCGAATAGCGCGCATTTGCTTTGGTATCGGAGTCGGTCCAAGCCTGCATGCCAAACGCTGCAAACGCCGCGTTCAATCCAGCTGTAACAGCAGGCCAGCCATCGACGAGCGTGTTGTCCCAGTCGAACAGAATCGCGCGGGGCGGCGGGATTGTTGGAATATCCATCAAGGCACCTCACACAATTGCGTAACCAAACGCGGCGCTGCCAAACCGATCAGAGTCGCCCGGATTGAAATTTGGGTGTCGTTTCGTCATGGTCAGCCGATATTACGGGAGTAAACTTGTGTTGTCTCGCCTGCCCGCCTCGCAGACGCCAGAGCAAGGGCCGGAGCGTGATGCGCTGCCGACCGAGCCCACGCAGGCCCGCCGATTTGGCAAGGCACGTACCGCGCAATCCACCGCGTTGCTGGAAGATTATGCCGAGTTGATCGCCGATCTGCTGGCAAGCGGCGGGGAAGCCCGCCCCACCGATATCGCGCGCCGTTTGGGCGTTTCGCATGCCACCGTCATCAAAACCATCGCGCGCCTGAAACGTGAGGGCTTGGCCACATCACGCCCGTATCGCGGCGTGTTCCTCACCCAAGCTGGTGAAATTCTCGCAAGCCGGGTCAAAACACGCCATCGCCTTGTCGTCGATTTGCTGATCGCCGTGGGCGTTCCGGCCGAAGCCGCCGAACAAGATGCTGAGGGGCTGGAGCATCACGTCTCAGAAGCAACCCTCAGCGCATTCGCGATGTTTCTGCGCAATCGCAGCTAACCGCGGATCAGCTCAATCCCCAACGCCAGCATCGCCGCGAAAAAGCAGCGGCGGAACAGCACCGGCGAGATGCGATAGCGCACCCAGGTGCCAATCTGCATGCCAATCGCCGCCGGTATCAGCGCCACAACCGACACGATCAGCAGATCATCGCCAAAAAAGCCGCGCCGGAACAGATCAAAGCCAAAAACAATGGTGGAGACGGTGAACGACATACCAAGGGATTGCACCATGTCGTCGCGCTCCATCTCATCAAGCCCGGCGAGATACGGCGCAAGCGGCAGCAGCGACAGGCCGGTGGCGGCCGTCACCAACCCGGTGCACAGCCCAACCAGCGGGCCCATCCACACCTCCCATTGCGGCTTCACCCGCAGCCGCCGGGCGATCAGTCCATAAACGGCGTAGCAGGCGAGCACAGCGCCCAGGATCACACGGATGGTTTGGGTATTCGGCCCCGAAATCGTCCCCGCCCCGAGCGTGCATCCGATCACGATGCCCACCTGCAACGGCCACAACCGTTTGAACACGCGAGCCAGGTTGGGGCCGGTGAAAAGTTGCCAGACATTGGTCAGTGAACCCGGCACCACCAATATCGCCGCCGCCCGCACCGGCGGCATCGAAAGCCCCAACAATCCCACGCCCACCGCAGGCAGCCCCAGGCCGATCACACCTTTCACAAAACCTGCCAGCAGCAGAACCGACGCAGGCCAGAGATAATCGCGCAACATTATGTCACCACCGCCCCGCCATCCACCGCCAGAATCTGGCCGGTGATATGCCCAGAGGCGGCGGAGGCAAACAGCAACGCGGCACCCTTCAGATCATCCGGCCCACCCAACTTCCCAAGCGGATTGCGCGCGGCAAACGCCTCGCCCTGCGTTGCAATCAGCCCCTTGGTCATCCGTGAGGGAAACCAACCCGGCGCCAACGCATTCACCGTGATGTTGTATTTGCCCCATTCGGCAGCCAATGCGCGGGTGAAATTCACCACCCCGCCCTTGGACGTGTTGTAGGCAATCGTGCCCAACGATCCGGTTTGGTTGCCCTTCAGCCCTGCCACCGAGGCGATGTTGATAATCCGGCCGCTGTGATTGGGAATCATCCACGCCCGCCCCACCGCTTGGGTGAGAAAGAACACTGCGTTGAGGTTGAGGTCGATCACCCGCGCCCAATCTGCCGCGCTGTGATCCTCTGCCGCAGCGCCCCAACTGGCGCCGGCATTGTTCACCAAAATGTCCACTCGGCCTGCGCGGTGCAGCGCCTGTTGCGCCAAGGCTTCAGCACTGTCCGGGTGCCGCAGGTCGATCGCGATTGCTGAGGCTGCCACTCCAAGATCTTCCAGATGCGCCACAGCTTCCTGCAACTCATCGGCTTTGCGAGCGGCTAGGATAACGGTTGCACCAAACTCGCCCAAGGCTTCGGCCATCTGCAAGCCCAGTCCACGCGAGCCCCCGGTGATCAACGCGACTTTGCCGCGCAAATCGAACAAATCCCGCAGCGATGCCATCGCACGCCCCTCCAATTTTCTGATATGTGTAAAGGACATTGAACGCATTCACAAAATCGAAACTGAAATACTGCTGACGACCAGTCAGCAGTATCGTTGCAATGAAACGATTCTCAGCAGCCAAAGATTTTTGCTAAATTGTCAAGTGATGTAGAAGCGCACACCTGTCCGATCTAGTTGACAGTTTACTGGCCCAGCCACACAATGTTTATTAGGCGTAAATCAAGAGGCGATACCGACGATGCTCTATGCAATGTATGAGATGCAGCGCGCCAGCTTGGCCCCGATGCGGATGATGGCGAACTCAGCAATCAAGGCGCTGGACAACCCGATCAATCCGCTGCGCCCCACCACGGTGGGCCGCTATGCCTATGCCGCTCTCGACAGTTTTGAGCATTCCACCCGCAGTTTCGGCAAGCCCGCTTTTGACCTGCCAACCACTGAGATTGACGGCGAAACCGTGGCCATTACCGAAGAAGTGGTGGACAGCCGCGCCTGGGGCAATCTGCTGCGCTTCAAGCGCGCGGTTGAGCGTCCAACCGATCCCAAATTGCTGATCGTCGCCCCCATGTCGGGCCATTACGCCACTTTGTTGCGCGGCACGGTGCAGGCGTTCTTGCCAGATCACGACGTCTATATCACCGATTGGCACGACGCACGCGACATCGCAGCGTTCGGCCCTGGCTTCGATTTGAACGATTATATCGATTATCTGATCGATTACGTTCATCTCCTCGGCCCAGATGTGCATCTGGTCGCCGTGTGCCAGCCAGCCGTGCCAGTGTTCGCCGCGGTGTCGCTGATGAACGAGACGATGCCGGAACAGGCACCGCGCAGCATGACGCTCATCGGCGGGCCCGTTGACACGCGCCAGGGCGTGACGGCAGTGAACACGTTCGCCGAAAAGCATGATATGGCGTGGTTCGAGCGCAGCGTGATCCACCGCGTGCCGTTCGGTCACAAAGGCTTCATGCGCAAGGTTTATCCCGGATTCCTGCAGCTTGCGGGATTTATGGCGATGAACATGGAACGCCATATTGATGCGCATTGGAAGATGTTCATGCATCTGGTGGAAGGCGATGGCGAGTCGCTGGAATCAAAGCGCGCGTTCTACACCGATTA
>CAIZGT010000274.1 GCA_903932545.1 uncultured Rhodospirillales bacterium | reverse complement strand
GCGCCAAGCAAGCCTGCGGTTGCAGTCTCAATGTCGCAATCGCCGATCAACAGATTGGTGACCCATAACGTCAGGCAATCGACCAGCACCGGGCGCTCTGCGGCTTCAACCAGGGCCTGCGCCAGATCCAGCGGCGCGTCCAGTGTCACCCACTGCCCGTGCCGCCGCAGACGATGCTCCGCGATGCGCGCTTGCATCTCGGTGTCAAACGCCTGTGCGGTGGCGATGTAAACCCACGGCCCCGGCAATGCCTCAACCAGCGCCTCTGCGTATCGACTTTTGCCCGACCGCGCACCGCCGAGGACCAGATGCACGCGCTGCATTTCATTTGACACATTCATGCCCCGGTCATACGCAGATTGCGATGGTCCTTCCAGACCGGAAGGTGAAAAGGGAACATGGTGCAGGAGCAATCCTCAATCCATGGCTGCCCCCGCAACTGTGAGCGGAGAGTGTCTGGCTGCACGCCACTGGGAGATTTCCTGGGAAGGTTGGTCAGACGCGTTTGATCCGTGAGCCAGGAGACCTGCCATCACGCCGCGAATCCTCGCGTCGTTTCCTTCATGCTGCCGGGCGGGGTGCCTCGGGGGCAGTGAAACGGATGATGATGGACGATCGATCCCCGCTTTTGCATGTCTGCACCTCCTGTCGCGCCAATTTGCCGCTGCTAGAGGGCGAACCCGTGATCGGACAGCGCCTCTACAACGCCGTGGCCGAAATCTTTGCTGCGCGCGAATTGCCGGTGGCGTTGCGCCCCGTGGTCTGCCTCGGCAATTGCGCGCAAGGCTGCTCGGTGGCGGTGAGCCAGCCCGGCAAATGGAGCTATCTGCTTGGCGATCTCACGCCCGATCACGCGGCGGATTTGGTCGATTATGCGGTGGCGTTTGCCGCGTCAAAAGACGGCACAGTCTGGCGCTCCGGTCGGGCGGCATCTTTGCGCGACGCGATTGTGGCGCGTATCCCCGGTTACGGCTTTGTGCAGAAGGAAACGGCGTGATGGTTCCCAGTGGTTTCAAACAGCGCATTCCAGCCACCATTATCACCGGCTTTCTCGGTGCCGGCAAAACCACCCTGCTGCGCCATGTCCTCGCTCATGCCGAAGGGCGGCGCTTTGCGGTGATCGTCAACGAATTCGGCGAGCTTGGCATCGATGGCGAGACGCTGAAATCCTGCGGTATTCCCGGCTGTGATGACGACAATATTGTCGAACTCGCGAATGGCTGCCTGTGCTGCACTGTGGCGGATGAGTTTCTGCCGACCATCCAGGCGCTGCTTGATCGCCCCAATCCACCAGAGCACATTCTGATCGAAACCTCTGGCCTTGCACTGCCCAAGCCACTCGTGAAAGCCTTCGCATGGCCTGCCATCCGCGCCCAGGTTACAGTCGATGGCGTGATCGCGGTGATCGACGGGCCTGCGGTGGCCACTGGGCGATTTGCCGATGATCCGGAGGCAATCGCCGCCCAACGCGCCGCCGATCCCTCGCTTGATCACGACAACCCATTGGCGGAAGTGTATGAGGATCAACTGCTCTGCGCCGATCTGGTCGTGCTCAACAAGGCCGATCTGATGGACGCAGCCGGGCTCGCTCGTCTTACCGCTGAGATCAACGCCGCCACACCGCGCGCGGTGAAGCTGGTGCAGGCGCGTGAGGGCCGGGTTGATCTTGCCGTGTTGCTCGGCCTTGCAGCAGCGGCGGAGGATGATTTGGCAGCTCGCCCCTCGCATCACGATGCCGAAGATGGCGCGCATGAGCACAATGATTTCGAGAGTTTCTCGCTCGAACTGCCCGAACAGGCCTCGCCCGAGGCGCTGCTGAGCCTACTGCAAAATGCCGCCGAACGCTTTGATATTCTGCGCATCAAGGGCTTTGCCGCCGTCGCAGGCAAAGCCATGCGGCTGGCGGTGCAAGGCGTCGGCGCACGGTTCCGCTCAGAGTTTGATCGGCCCTGGAACCCGGGCGAGGCGCGGCGCACCAGGGTTGTGGTGATTGGCCAAACCGGCATGGACCGTACGGCGATCTCAGCCGCCTTGGGCGCGATGGTCTAAGCGATGCATCTTCTGGTCCGCGAGACGCACACGCTGGACGAGGAGGATCGGGCCACCGATCTGGGGCAAACCCCGGCTGATATTGTGTTTCTATCATTCTCGGACAGTGATCTCGGGGCGGCGGCCAGTGCGTGGCAAGTGATGGGCGATGGTCGCCCCTCGCTGCGCCTCGCCAATCTGTCGCGGCTGCGACATCCGATGTCGGTCGATGTGTATCTTGAAAGCGTGGTGTCACACGCAAGCGCGGTAATCGTTCGGTTGCTCGGTGGTGTGGCGTATTGGCGATACGGCGTGGAGGAACTGCATGAACTCTGCAAACGCCGAGGCATCGCGCTTGCGGTGTTGCAGGGCGATGGGCGGGCGGATCCGGCGCTTGATGCGCTGTGCACCGTCTCAGAAGATTTTCGCGGAAGGCTTGATGCGATGCTCGGCCAAGCTGGGCCTGAGAATCTGCGCCGGGCGCTGCTGCTGGCAGCGTCCGCAGGCGGGTTGCGGCCGGATGCGGGCGAGCAGGCGGCGGAATTTCCACTCTGCGGCGTCTATGATTTCGGCTTAGCGCAGAGCGGGCCAGTGGCCGCGATTGTGTTCTACCGCTCAACTTTGCTGGCCGGAGACACAGCACCGCTCAAAGCACTGGCGGCGGCGCTGGCAGAGCGCGGGCTTCGGGCGCGCGGGATTTTTGTCGCCAGCCTGAAAGAGCCGCAATCGGCCGCACTGGTCCGCAAGACACTCGCCGATTGGAGCCCGGCAGTCGTGCTCTCCGTCACCGCGTTCTCCGCCATCGGTGCCGACGGCTCACCGCTCGATGCGGCGGACGCGCCGGTGATACAGCTTGTGCTGTCTGGCTCGTCACACGCGGCTTGGCAGGCCGCCTCGCGCGGCGTCTCGCAAGCCGATTTCGCGATGCAGATCGTGCTGCCGGAATGCGATGGTCGTCTGCCGGGGCCAGTGATTTCGTTCAAGGCCGCCGATGTCGAAATCCCAGGCCTGGAATTCGCCCTGCCCCGCCACGTGCCACATCCGCCGGGAATTGCGATGGCTGCTGGTCGTGCGGCGGGTTGGGCGCGCTTGGCGGGAACACCGCGCCCGGATCGGCGGGTGTTGATCGTGCTGTCCGATTATCCCGGCGCGCCGGGGCAGATTGGCCATGCGGTGGGGTTGGACGCGCTGGCGAGTGTGGATGCGATTTTGGCGCTGCTCCATGCCAAGGGTTATCGCGTGGGGCGGATAAGCGTAGCGCCATCCACCATGCTCTGTGACAACAAAGACGGCGGATGGCGCAGCACTTATCCGCCCTACATGCTGCATAGCTACCGCACCCTCTTCGCCACGCTCCCGCAATCGCTGCAATCCAAAATAACCGCCGCCTGGTTTTTTTGCTTTGTAGATAAAATGGGACATGTAAATTTCTAATTGACCTAATTGACCTAAT
>CAIZGT010000273.1 GCA_903932545.1 uncultured Rhodospirillales bacterium | reverse complement strand
CGCCAACTCGCCGAATGGCTCGGCCAGCAGCCACAATTGGGGCAGGAGACCTTCGCGCGCGGCGCGCCGGAGGATTTCACCGAAACCGACCGCTCGCGCTTTGCCATGGATGTTGGCAGCCTGATGCGCGCTTTGCTCTCCGCCACGCGCCGCGCCAGCACGCCCACCACCTACAACCCACGCCCAATCCCGATTTGGAGCGTGCAGCAGGCGCTTGAACGTCTCACCCGCCTGATCGGCAGCACGCCGGGCTGGACCAATCTGCTCCGCTTCCTGCCCGAGACGATCATGACGCCGCTGGAACGCCGGGGCGCCTATGCGAGTTCGCTATTGGCCGGGCTGGAACTGGCGCGCGATGGGCAGGTGCAGCTCCAGCAAGATGCGATGTTCGCCCCGATCATGATCAATCCCACCAAACGCCCGCCTGAATTGTCGGAGTTTGGAGCATGAGCGACGCCATTTTTGCCCAAGATGTCCGCCTCGCGGAAGCCTTGATCTTCGCCTCCGCCCAGCCGGTCCTGCCAAGTGCCATCCTGCGCGTCCTCTCGGATTTCGCCGATCTGGACGCGGTGATGCAGGCCATCCAAGCGCGTTACGCGGGGGGAGGGGTGGAATTGCTGCAAACCGCCGGCGGCTGGCAATTCCGCACCGCGCCCGATCTGGCACCGGCGCTGCGCCAAGTGGTTGAAGTGCCGCGCCGTCTGGCGCGTGTGGCGATGGAGACCTTGGCGATCGTGGCCTATCATCAGCCGGTCACGCGCGCGGAGATCGAGGAGATTCGCGGCGCTGGGCTAAGCCAGAACACCATGGATCAATTGCTCGAATATGGCCTGATCACCCCGGTTGGCCGCAAGGAAAGCCCGGGTCGGCCCACATTATGGGCCACCACGACGGAATTTCTCGCGCATTTCGGGCTGAAGGATTTGCGCCAATTGCCGCGCCGAGATGATGTTCTCACCGATTCGGTCAGCCCGTTATTGGCACCACGCGAGCCCGGCCCTATTTCCCATCCTTGAGCATTCCTGCTACCACGCGAGCAAGGAGATCTGAGCATTTATGTTTGACTTTGCCTGGACAGAAATCGCCCTGATCGGCGTTGTGGCACTGGTTGCCATCGGCCCGAAAGATCTGCCGGTGGCGATCAAAACCGTCGCCGGCTTCGTCAAGAAGGCGCGCAAAATGGCCAATGAATTCCAGGGCCATGTTGACGAGATGGTGCGCGAAGCGAACCTGCATGAAGTGCGTGATGAGTTCCAAAAGCTCAGCCGCTACGACATCAAGGACGAGATCACCAAAGTGGTGGACAGCGACGGTTCCCTGCGTGCGACGTTGAACGAGAATCCGCTGGCTGATCCGGTCGTGCCGCATGTGCTGCCCGAGGCGGTAGCTGAGGCGGTTCCCGATGCGCTGTCCGAGACCGAGATTGCCACGCGCCCCGAGCATGTGGTGTCAGAAATACCGGAACCCCCGGCATTCCTGCCACCCGGCACCCAACTTTCGGCGTAACCCGCCCCATATTCGCACTGCGACAGGATCACCGTGGCCAAGACTGAAGCTGAAGACGTTATCAACGACACACCAATGCCGCTGCTCGATCACCTGGTCGAACTGCGCAAGCGATTGATGTGGTCGATCGGCGCATTCATGCTGTGCTTCTTGGTAAGCTACCATTTTTCGGGGGAGATTTTCTCCTTCCTCGCCGAACCACTTGCGGGCGTGCTAGAGGCCCAAGGTGGCGGCAAGCATCTGATCTACACGCATCTGACCGAGGCGTTCTTCACCTATATCAAAGTGGCATTCTTCGGCGCGGCCTGCGTGTCGTTTCCGGTGATCGCCGGACAGCTTTGGATGTTCGTCGCCCCCGGCCTGTATCGCAGCGAGAAGCGCGCGTTCGCGCCGTTTTTGGTGGCAACGCCGGTGTTGTTCACCATGGGCGCCGCGCTGGCCTATTACTTCATCTTCCCCGTCGCCTGGAAATTCTTCGCCTCCTTCCAATCCGCCACTGGCGCGGGCGGGTTGGCGATCGATCTTGAGCCGAAAGTGGGCGAATATCTTGATCTGGTGATGAAGCTGATCTTCGCCTTTGGGGTGGCGTTCCAACTCCCGGTGG
>CAIZGT010000272.1 GCA_903932545.1 uncultured Rhodospirillales bacterium | reverse complement strand
GAGCTGGATCTTGTCACCGATATCCACTACCTTGAAACTTCTTTTGGCTTCTTCGAAACGCGATTCTTCCCTGCCGTTACTGTAGCTCAGGTCTTGAAGATCACACTCCCCGGCCTGGTCGCAAACAGGGCAATCGAGGGGGTGGTTGATCAGCAGAAATTCCATCACGCCACGACGGGCCGCGCGCACCATGGGCGTGTCGGTATGAACCACCATGCCGTCATTCACCGGATAGGCGCAGGATGCGAATGGCTTGGGTGGCGCTTTCTCGATCTCAACGAGGCACATGCGGCAATTGCCCGCGACGGACAAACGCTCATGGTAGCAGAATCGCGGCACTTCGATGCCCGCCGCTTCGCACGCCTGCAACACGTTTGAGCCGTTTGGAACCTCTACTTCGATCCCGTCGATTGTGACCTTCGCCATCACTCAGCCGCCATCTTAGAGGTTTTGCTCGCCTGATATGCTGCGATGCGTTCTTCCATCAGCGGACGGAAATGCTTGATCAGGCCCTGGATCGGCCATGCCGCCGCGTCACCCAGCGCGCAGATCGTGTGACCTTCGATCTGCTTGGTAACTTTATACAGGACATCAATTTCAGCGATCTCCGCGCGGCCTTCGACCATGCGGTTCATCACACGCTCCATCCAGCCGGTGCCTTCACGGCACGGCGTACACTGGCCGCAGCTCTCATGCTTGTAGAAATGCGACAGGCGGGCAATCGCTTTGATCGGATCGGTGGATTTATCCATCACGATCACTGCCGCCGTGCCGAGGCCGGAGCCGACGGCGCGCAGGCTGTCGAAATCCATCAGCACGGTGTCGCAGATGTCTTTGGGGATCATCGGCACCGAGGAGCCGCCGGGGATCACCGCCAGCAGATTGTCCCACCCACCACGCACACCGCCGCAATATGTGTCGATCAACTCACGTAGCGGAATGCCGAGTTCTTCCTCAACATTGCACGGCTTGTTCACATGACCGGAAATCGAGAACAGCTTGGTGCCCGCGTTCTTCGGCAGGCCCAGCGCTGCGAACCAACCCGGACCGCGACGCAGGATGGTTGGCACCACCGCAATCGACTCGACGTTGTTCACCGTGGTTGGGCAGCCATACAGGCCGCACGCCGCCGGGAATGGCGGCTTCAGGCGCGGCATGCCTTTTTTGCCTTCAAGGCTCTCAATCAGCGCCGTTTCTTCGCCGCAAATGTAAGCGCCGGCACCGCGATGGACATACAGATCGAAATCCCAGCCCGATTGCGCCGCGTTCTTGCCGAGTAGGCCCGCGTCATATGCTTCATCAACCGCCTTCTGCAGGGCGGCGGCCTCGTTATAATACTCGCCGCGCACATAGATGTAGCAAGCATGAGCGCCCATCGCGAACGAGGCGATCAGTGCGCCTTCAACCAGCTTGTGCGGATCATGGCGCAAAATGTCGCGGTCTTTGCACGAACCCGGCTCGGATTCGTCAGCATTGATGACGAGATAATGCGGACGCTCGCCAATTTCCTTTGGCATAAACGACCATTTCAGCCCGGTCGGGAAGCCAGCACCACCACGGCCACGCAGGCCAGAAGCTTTGACATCTTCAATCAGCGCCTCACGACCGCGCGCGATCAGCGCCGCCGTGTTGTCCCAATCTCCGCGCGAACGCGCGCCTTTGAGGCCCGCATCATGGATGCCGTAAAGGTTGGTGAAAATGCGATCCTGATCACTCAGCATGCTCTCATTTCCCCGCTTCAATGGTGGTCAGCGTCAGCGGTCCACCCTCAGGGGCCGAGGTTTGACGACCGATGGTGGAACCGCGCACCGGACGCTCACCGCGCTTCAGCGCTTCGATCAACGCCTTGGTGCGATCACCGTTCATGTCTTCGTAGTAGTCGTCATCCACCTGCAAAAT
>CAIZGT010000271.1 GCA_903932545.1 uncultured Rhodospirillales bacterium | reverse complement strand
GCGCTGGATCACCGCGGAAAGTTCGGCAGGCTTGATCGGCTTGTTGAGCTGCACGCAATCATGCTGCGCAATTTTGCGCAGCGTGTCCTTGGAGATGTCGCCGGTCAGCACAATCACCGGCACACGCCGACGCAACTCCTCGCGCAGCCGCGTGGTCGCTTCCACCCCGTCCATGCCGTTGGGCAGATTATAATCCGTCAAAATCAGCGCCGGGTTGATCGCGCCGCCCCGGATCACCGCCAAGGCTTCCACCCCATCGGCCACGGCCGTCACACTGTGCCCCTCGTCGTTGAGCAACAGAGACAGCAAATCGCGCACCGAAGAATCGTCTTCAATCACCAAAATATCGGCCACCCGCCCTCGGGCGAGAACCGGATGGCTGTCAGTGACCAAAACCGGCAACTCGACGGTTGCCTGCAACAGCGCGTTGAGCGGAATCTGGATCTGGATGCTAAACCCCGACCCGCGCCCAGGCGTCGAGCGCACGTGCACCTTGTGGCCGAGAAATTCCGCCAGCCGCTGCACGATCGACAACCCCAGTCCCAGCCCCCGGCTGCGCTGGCGAGCGGCGTTGTCGAGCTGGTGGTATTCCCGGAAAATCGCAAGCTGCTCGCGCTCAGGAATACCAACGCCGGTGTCCCACACTTCAACGCTGACCATGCCACGATGCCGACGGCAGCCGAGCAGCACCTTGCCGGTTTTGGTGTATTTCATCGCGTTGGACAGCAGATTGCGCATCATCTGTTCAAGCAAACGCGGATCACTGCGCACCACCACGCTGCACGGCACCACGCGCAAGTCGAGTCCCTGGGTTTCAGCGTGGAAGCTGAATTCCTGCTGCATGCGCGACAGCAGCGTGTTGAGCGGGAGTTCTACCAATTCGGCATGCACGCTGCCGGTTTCGATCTCGTTGATGTCGAGCAGCGCGTTGAGCATGGCCGAAATACCACCCAGCGCCTCATCTAGCCGCACCACCAACGCCTTGGAGTCCGGATCTTTCACGGTTTTCGACAGCACGCCCTGCAACAATGCCAACGTTTGCAGTGGCTGGCGCAGATCATGGCTGGCGGCGGCCAAGAAGCGAGATTTGGCATGGTTGGCGATATCGGCTTCCTGTTTGGCAGATTCCAACGCCTTAGCCACCTGCTTGCGCTCGGTGATGTCGGTGAAGGTCATCACCACACCGGCCACTTCATTTTCATGCGTGCGATAGGGCAGCATGCGGCGGTTATACCAAGTGCCACTCGGCAACTGAATCTCACGATCCTTCGCAGGCATGCCCGCGATCACCGCACGGGCGTCGTCTGACAACGTGCGGTCAATCGCCAGCGAGTTCAGATCAGCCAGCGGCCGGCCGATATCGCCAGGGATCACGTTGAACAAGGCGCGGGTGGCCGGGGTGAAAAAGCGGATTTGCAGCTTCAGGTCGAGAAACAACGTCGCCACATCGGTGCTGTAGAGCACATTCTGCAGATCGTTGGAGGTGGCGCGCTGGCGTTCGAGAGTTTCCTGCAACTGGCTGTTGAGCGCGGTGAGTTCCTCGTTCAGCGACTGCAATTCCTCCTTGGAGGCGAGCAATTCCTCATTGGTGGACTGGTATTCTTCGTTGACCGATTGGGCTTCCTGGTTAACCGCCGACTGTTCCTCGCCGGAGAGTGCCAGATTGCGGATAGCCGCGTGCAAATCGGTGCGCGTTATCTCTAACTCGTGCTCCAAAGCCATCACGCGCTCTGTGTTTTCGCCGACCAGCGGGGCGGTCCCATTGGTGGACATCGGCCCCCTCGTATCAACAAAGCACAGCAACAGCAGATTGTTCTGCTCACTCGGCACCGGGTGGACTTCAATGTTGAACGACTTCACCTCACCATGCAGCGTGACATGCCCGCCGGTGATCACCCGGATATTCTGGCTTTCGGCTTCCGCAATCGCCTGTCGCAACTGTGAGCGCATGCCGGGGCGGGCCAAGGTGAGCACATCAAGGCTGGGCTGGCCGGGGGCCATCCGCAGATAGCGATCCACCGGGCCGAGGGAATAGAGCACTTCCTGGCTGGAATTGATCAGGATTGCCGCCGGTGCGTAGGCCTCCAGCACCAATCTACGGCAGGTTTCGGCCAAACTGGGCGGGCGCGGCACAACGCGCCTCACGTCGGTGTGCACCGGCGCCCGATCAGGGTCAGGCGGTGCCAGGGTGAAATCGGTCTCACCGGGTCGGCAGCGCATGGTGTGGCGGTATAGGCGGGCGGATTTGTTGACGAAATCAAAAAACGCATGATGACCCCCGATGGTCTCTGCGTTGCCCAACAGCAAAATGCCGTCTTGGCGCAGGGCAAAATGGAACAGCGATATCACCTTGGCTTGCGCTTCCGGGAGCAAATAAATCAACACATTGCGGCATGAGACCATGTCCAGCCGCGAGAATGGCGGGTCGGCCAGCAGATCCTGCACGGTGAACACCACCAAACTGCGCAACTCCGGCGTCACCCGATAGCCGCCCTGCTCGCGCACAAAAAACCGTGCCAGCCGTTCAGGCGAAACATCCGTGTCGATACTCTGCGGATAGAAACCATCGCGCGCGGTGGCCACGGCGTCCGGGTCGATGTCGGAGGCGAAGATTTGCAGTTTCAGGTCAATGCCGGTGCGCGCAGCCAGTTCCTGCAGCAGAATTGCCAGCGAATAGGTCTCCTCGCCGGTGCTGCACCCGGCCACCCAAATCCGCATCGGCGTGCTCATGTCGTGCGACGCGACCAAGGCCGGCAGCGTGGTCTGCGCGAGGAGTTCAAACACTTTTGGGTCGCGAAAAAAGCTCGTCACATGGATCAGCAGATCTTTCGCCAGCATGTCCAACTCACCTTGCGTGTTGCGCAGCATGTCCAGATAGCGATCCATGCTGCCCGACGGCAGGCCCACCATGCCGAGACGCCGCTCGATCCGACGTTGCAGCGTGCCGGGCTTGTAAAGGGTGAAATCATGCGCGCTTTGGCGGCGCAGCAGGGCGATGATCTCGCCGAGAGTGCTCTGCCCGGCTGCGTGGTTTTGCGATGCCGAAGCGGCCTGAGCAGCGGGAATGCTGGGCAATTTGGCATTATAGCCAATCAGCGCATTCGGAATGTCGGCAATAGGCAGCACGACATCCACCGCGTTGGTGGCAATTGCCGCACTCGGCATGCCGCCATATTCGGCTTCGGTCGGTAGCTGTGCGATGACGACGCCGCCGTGCTGGTGCAGCGCCTCCACGCCGATGCTGCCATCTGCGCCGGTGCCGGACAGCACCACCCCCACGGCGCGGCTGCCGAACTCCACTGCCATCGAGCGCAACAGGAAATCAAACGGCAGGCGTGCCCCGTGCGGGGCATCAGGCTGGGTGAGATGCAAAGCGCCCTGACCGACCGACAGATACGTGCCGGGCGGAATTGCATACAGCGTGTCCGGCGCGATCAGCATGCCCTCGGTGGCCTGGACCACCCGCATACGGGTGTGCCGCGCCAGCAATTCCACCATCAAGCTGGGATGGGTGGGGTCGAGATGCTGCACCAGAATGAACGCCATGCCGCTTTGATTGGGCATCACGTCGAGAAACGCCTGGCAGGCCATCAAGCCACCGGCTGAAGCGCCAATGCCAACAACGGCGAAATTGGCGGCGGTGGCTGCGAAAGGCGGCGGCTTTGCGTCAGTGGCGTCCGAGGTTGGCTGATGCGACATCGTATGGGGGCCGGGCATTTTCTGGCCTTTTGGCGGTGGGGCTGGCGGGGGCGGCATGCAACTCATCACGCAGCCCCAGAAAGCACGGGCGGTTCCCCGACACCCTTACGGCGTGGTGAGTATTTTCCGAGCCTACAGCGTTTTGGCGAATATTTACTATAACAAATTCACGAAATTCGATTCGCTTCGTAATTTCGTTCGTCAAAACGACGAATATAATACGCCGATATCTGGATTCGAAACGGCATATTTCATCAAATGTGCCTGCGCTTTTGTCGTGATCTATACGCGATTTGTGAATGCAGCCCGCGTCAATTACGCCATTTTCCTCCGAATTCAACCAATTCTGAGCCTCTTATCTTCAGGAAATCTTGCGACATGAGCAATAGTATCTCTTCTGATCCGACCCTTCAGGCCCTGCAGGAAGACGTTAATGCGCTGAAGCGCGATATCGGCAGCCTGCTCGCCCACCTCAAATCCAGCGCCACCGCTGGTGCGCAAAGTGCGGCTGACCAAATTGAAGACAGTGCCACCCGGTTGTATCGCACCGCATCCACAGAAGGCTCCAAATCTGCCAAGGCGTTGGGCCAGCAGATTGAAGAGCAGCCTGTTCTTGCGCTGCTGGTGGTGCTTGGGATCGGCTATATCGGCGGTCGCCTGTTGACGCGCTGAGCGATGAGCAATTTCCTGCAACTGGCGCTGATGGCAGCGCAGGCGGTGGCGGCGATGAAATCCTCGCCCCCGCCTGGGCGTGCGTGGTGCCGGATCGCGGGCGTGGCGAGCATGGCGTTGTGCCTGCTCATCGCGTCCGGCTTTCTGCTGGCCGCGCTCTGGCTGTTTCTGGAGCCCCGGCTGGGTGCCATCCAAACCGCCCTGCTGATCGCTGCGTTGTTGGCGTTGAAAGCAACCGTCATTGCGCTGCTGCTGCGCTATTGGCGGCCCACCCGCAAGGCGAGCGCACCAATCGAGGCGCTGCCGGTGGCAGAGCTGATGGCGGTTTTCAACACCCACAAAATGCCCGCCCTGCTCGCGGCTCTGGCAGCGGGTGTGATCGCAGGCACGGCCACGCACAGGCGGCCATAATCTTACACGGAGAATTCTGATGCACTTCACGCACAATACATTGCCGTTATTGGTTCGCGAGGAATCAGTGAACATCCTCAATCGCCATCTCGCCGCCGCGATTGATCTGCAGGCGCAGATCAAGCAGGCGCATTGGAATGCGCGTGGGCCTGGCTTTATCGCCATCCACGAGTTGTTCGACCGCACCGCAAGCCTGGTGGCCGATGACGCCGACCAACTCGCCGAACGCTGTGCAGCCTTGGGCGGCACGGCGGCCGGCACGATCCAAGTGGCAACTGAAACGTCCTATATGCTGCGCTACCCGTTGGCCATCGCCGACACGCATGAGCATGTTTTCGCGGTCTCCGCCGCCCTGGCCGCCTTTGGCCAGGCAGTGCGAGACTCCGCTTTGGCGGTGGCACACAACGGTGATGGCGACACCGCCGATCTGCTCACCCAGGTCTCGCGTGGGGTGCATCGCCAGCTTTGGCTGGTGGAGGCCAACGCTGCCGTCAAAGTCTGACGCTGCGGAGATAAACGCACAAACGAAAAGCCCGGCCACCGCATTGCGCAGTGGCCGGGCTTTTTGGCGTTCTGAGCCTATTTTGGCTCAGTGACGCTCCTCATCACGCTGTGGGCCACCTTGATGCGGCTGAGGCTGAGGCTGAGGCTGAGGCTGTTGCTGGGGCTGTGCTTGCGGCGGCGG
>CAIZGT010000270.1 GCA_903932545.1 uncultured Rhodospirillales bacterium | reverse complement strand
GCATGACCATCCTTACCCGTACGGCTGATTCCGTGCCAACCAAGGCCGAACTCCTGCGCGAGCAGATCCTCGAACTTGTCGGCCAATATGCCGATGTTGCCCACGCCGAGAGGGCGTTCGTGCCGGGCCAAAGCCCGGTGCCGGTGTCCGGCAAGGTTTACGGCGCGCCAGACATGCAAATGCTGGTCGATAGCGCCCTCGATTTCTGGCTCACCACCGGCCGCTTCAACGCGGCATTCGAGCTTCGTCTGCGGCGCTTCCTCGGCGTGCAGCACGCACTCACCTGCAACTCCGGCTCATCGGCCAATCTGCTGGCAGTGACCGCGCTAACCAGCCCGTTGCTCGGTGATCGCGCGTTGCAGCCTGGTGATGAAGTGATCACTTGTGCGGCGGGCTTCCCGACCACAGTGAACCCGATTTTGCAGAACAACCTGGTGCCGGTGTTCGTGGACGTGGACATCCCGACCTACAACATCCGCGCCGATCTGATCGAAGCGGCGATCACCCCGCGCACCCGGGCCATTGTGCTGGCCCACACACTCGGCAACCCGTTCGATCTCGACACAGTGATGGCATTGGCCAAGCAGCACAATCTGTATGTGGTTGAAGACAGCTGCGACGCACTTGGCGCGAAGTATCGCGACCAGACGGTTGGCACCTTTGGCGATATCGCCACACTCAGCTTTTATCCGGCGCACCACATCACGATGGGCGAAGGTGGCGCGGTGTTCACCAACCGCGGCAAACTTAAGCGCATTCTTGAATCGGTACGCGATTGGGGCCGCGATTGCTGGTGTGATCCGGGCAAGGACAACACCTGCAACAAACGCTTCGAGCACCAACTCGGTGAGCTGCCGTTCGGCTACGACCACAAATACACCTACTCGCATATCGGCTATAATCTGAAAATCACCGATATGCAGGCCGCCGTTGGTCTTGCTCAACTGGATCGGCTTGAAGGGTTCATCGCCAGCCGTCGGGCAAATTTCGATCGTCTCAAGGCGGGCCTGAAGGGTGTTGAGGAATTCCTGATTATGCCGGAGGCAACACCGAATTCCGAGCCCTCATGGTTCGGTTTCGCGCTCACGGTGCGCGACGGCGCGCCGTTCTCGCGCGACAAGCTGGTGGTGCACCTCAACGAGAAAAAGGTGGCAACGCGCCTACTGTTCGGCGGCAATCTGCTGCGCCAGCCATACATGATTGGGCGTGAGCATCGCATCTCCGGCTCTCTGCAGGGTGCGGATATGGTGATGAATTCCACGTTCTGGATTGGCGTTTATCCGGGGCTGAGTGCGGATCACATCGACTACATGATCGAGACCATCACTGCGTTCTGCCGCGGCGCATGAGCCCTGCTGCCGTCACCTCTCGGCTCGCCGCCGCTCTTGGTTCGCTGCCAGGACCGTTGTTGATCACCGGCGGGGGCGGCTGGTTTGGTTTGGCGAGCCTGGATCTGCTCGAACGGCTGCTAAAAGATGCGTTGCCCGCGCGTGTGCGGGTTTATGGCTCCCACGCCAGAATACTAACGCTGCCAAGTGGCACACAGATCGCCTGTTCCGAATTGTCTGATCTCGCCCGCTATGATGGCCCGCCACCTCTGGTGTTGCATTACGCCTGCCTGACCAAAGACCGCGTTGCGGCCCTTGGTCCTGCGGCGTTTTTGGCGGGCAATGATGCGATCCGGCAGGCTTTGTTGGAATTCATCACGCGCAGTGGTGCGCTTGGCGTGTTTTTGCCATCTTCGGGCGCTGTCTACGGGCCGGGGCGCAGCTTGACACAAGACGCACTGGGCAATCCTTACGGCGTGTCCAAGCTGCAAGACGAGGCAGCGTTGCTAGATTTGGCGGCTGCCAAGGGCATCCCTCTGGTTATTTCACG
>CAIZGT010000269.1 GCA_903932545.1 uncultured Rhodospirillales bacterium | reverse complement strand
GCCGGCGCAGATTGAAAAACAGCTTCTTCTGCGCCGCCGTGGTGCCCATCTTTACCAACGACCAGGAGTGCAGAATATATTCCTGGATCGCCGCACGAATCCACCACATCGCGTAAGTGGCAAGGCGGAAGCCGCGGTCTGGATCAAAGCGTTTTACGGCTTGCATCATGCCGACATTGCCCTCGCTGATCAGCTCACCCACCGGCAGCCCGTAGCCACGATACCCCATCGCAATCTTCGCCACGAGGCGCAGATGCGAGGTTACGAGCTTATGGGCGGCCGGCATGTCTTGCTGATCGCGCCAGCGTTTGGACAAATTGAGTTCTTCCTCAGCTGTCAGCATCGGAAATTTGCGAATTTCTTGCAGGTATCGCGTCAGATTGCCTTCAGGCGCGATATTGATTGCGGCAGAGACCATTGTGGCTCCTTTTGCCAGTCTCGCACCAACCGCCCGAACGGCGCGGTGTTGCGAATATAGAACTGGACTGACCAATGAACGGGATCGTCATCACGCTCTTTCCGATCCGGCCCCAAATAGGCAGCCACGAACCGACAGCGCGGCAGAGAATCTCAATCCCCTACATCTCAAACAGTAACGAGCCATTTCCACCGCGTCAAATCCGGACTGATTAAGTCTGAATTAACTTTCTGAAATCTGCACTGTGCCAGAACTGGCCAAATCTGCGTCGATTCCCAGTGCCTGCAATAGGTTCCTGATATCTGGTGGGAGCGGTGACTGAAAGCGTAACATCTCGCCAGTGCGCGGGTGGCGAAAGCCAAGGGTTGCGGCATGCAGGGCCTGACGCGGGAAATCGAGCAATGTCTCGCGCAATTCGAGTTTCAGCCCCTTCGCCGCCGCCGGAATGCGCCGCAGATAAACCGGATCACCGACAATCGGATGTCCCGCATGCGCCAGATGCACCCGTATTTGGTGCGTTCGCCCGGTGGCCAGTCGGCACGCGATCAGGCTTGCCGCCATATGCGCGGTGCCGAGCACGCGGTATCGGGTCAGCGCCTGCTTGCCGCCATGCGCCACCACTGCCATTCGCTTGCGCTCATTCTTATCGCGCCCGATGGCGCCATCGAATTCGCCCGCCAACGGCTTTGGCAGCCCCCAGCAAAGCGCCACGTAACTGCGCTCCAAATCGCGATTGACGAACAAATCCTGCAACGCCTTGAGCGCCAATTCCGACTTTGCAACCACCATCACGCCGGACGTGTCTTTGTCGAGCCGATGCACAATCCCAGGCCGTTTCTCGCCGCCAATGCCCGGCAAATCCTCTCCGCAATGCGCAAGCAGCGCGTTGACCAGCGTGCCATCCTCATTTCCAGGCGCTGGGTGCACCACCAGCCCGGCGGGCTTGTCGAGGACGATGAGGTCGGCGTCCTCGAACAGGATCGGGAACGCGATATGCTGCGGTTGCGGCCGCGCCGGGGCAGGGGGCGGCAAGGTGAGAATGTAAACCGCGCCGGCCTTCACCGCCTCGGCAGGTTGCGTGAGCACCACGCCGTCACGGGTGACGCGGCCTTCTTCGATAAACTGCTTCAGCCGCGAGCGTGAAAGCTCACCCTGCGCCTCGGCAAGAAAGCGATCCACCCGCATTCCGTCATGCTCGGGCGCGGCGATGGTGTGGATCGGGGTTGTGTCAGGCGAGGATTGGGGCGACATCCCACTTGCATAGCCGGTCTTTTGCACCGGCGGCAGAGGGCAGGTGCGTGCCCTGGCATGAGGAGTAGGTTCGATGCGGGCGTTGAAGATTTTAACGGCAGTGATGGCGGTGATGATCGTGGCCGGTGTGGTGGTGCTTGGCATTACCATCAGCAAGCGGATGAACGCCCCCAAAGCTTCCACGCCCGCGCAGTTTGACGAGCCCGCCGGGACCGCAATTGCGCAGATCTCCGCCGCAGGTGACCGTTTGGCTCTGCTTCTGCACGGCGGTGGGCCAGACCGGGTTGTGGTGCTCGACCTGCGTGACGGCAGCGTGATCGCACGCTCCGCCCTCGCGCACTAACGGCACCAGCCGTCATGCCACCGATGCGCCGCAAATCCGATCTGCCCAGCAAGGTGTGTCTGGGCTGCGCACGTCCATTTGCGTGGCGCAAAAAATGGGCGAAGACTTGGGACGATGTTCGTTATTGCTCCGACGCCTGCCGCACTGGTCGCAGAGACGCGGCGAGGGCGGTGATTTTGGCCTCTGCTTCGAAGAAGACTTGATCTCCGCGCCCCCATGCCCTAGACACCGCCCTCCTCGCTGACTGTCCCGTTCGTCTAGAGGCCTAGGACGGCGCCCTCTCACGGCGCTAACAGGGGTTCGAATCCCCTACGGGACGCCAACGATTTCAATGAATCAACACGAAATCTGGTTGCTTTGTCTAATATTTGGCCAATATACGCGCATGTGTCGCGTTGGACGGCTTTGGGATAAAGTCGCTTGGCCCGCAG
>CAIZGT010000268.1 GCA_903932545.1 uncultured Rhodospirillales bacterium | reverse complement strand
GAATTTTTGCCAGAACCAAGTCATCATCCAGCAGCTCGTCCAGTCCGTCGGTTCGTCCGGCGCGCTCATCACGCCGCAGGAAGCGGCCAGCATCTACGAACGGGAACATCAGGAGATTTCCTCCCGGATCGTTTACTTTTCCGCCAAAAATTATCTCCCGTCCGTCAAGGCCACGCCGGATGCGCTGGGAAAATTCTATACGAATTACATGGCCGAATACCGGCTGCCCGCCCGCGTGCAGGTGAGCTATGTGGTGTTCAATATCACCAACTTTCTGGCGCAGTCCAAAGCGGAATGGGCGAAAACAAATTTCGACGCGCAGGTGGACGCGGTTTATCTGCAGTATGGCGCGGAGGCTTTTGCCGATGCCAAGACGCCGGAGGAAGCCAAGGGGAAAATCCGTGACACCCTGATTCGCCAACGCGCCCTGTCCGCCGCCCGCGTGCAGGCCAACGAGTTCGCCAGCGCCGCCGATGATCCGCCTGACGATACTGGGGATCGAACAGGTTGACCCCGATATTCACGAAGCCGGTGTTGCGTTTGGCCTCACTCGGCTGCAATCGCTGTGGCGCATCAGCCTGCCATTGGCCAAGCTTACCATCATGGCTGGGGTAAATCAGATGATTATGGCAGCGTTGGCCATGGTGGTAATTGCCTCGATGATCGGTGCGCGCGGGCTTGGTGAGCAAGTGTTGAACGGCACGCAGACACTCGATATCGGCCAAGGGCTGGAGGCGGGTATTGGAATTGTTATCCTGGCCTTCGTGCTGGACCGCATCACCCAAGGCTTCGGTGCCACCAGCCGAAATATGCCGCGATGAGCGCGCGCATCGAACTCAACCGCGTCAGCAAAGTCTTCGGCCCCAAGCGCGAGGCGGCGCTTAGGCTGGCATCACAAGGTGCGAGCAAAGCCGAGATATTGGCCGCGACCGGCTGTTCGTTGGCGCTGCGTGATGTCTCGCTGACCATCCCGGCAACCGGGATTTTTATTTTGATGGGCTTGTCCGGTTCGGGCAAATCGACGCTTATCCGCCATATTAACCGCCTGATCGAGCCCAGCTCGGGCGCGATTTTTTACAATGGCCGCGACGTGTTGCGGCTGTCGCCGTCAGAGTTGCTGGACCTCCGGCGTCGCTCGATTAGCATGGTTTTTCAGAGCTTTGCGTTGTTGCCGCATCTCAACGTCCTGCAGAACGTCAGCTTGGGTTTGCTGGCCCGTGGCGAGAGGCAAGACAGTGCGCGTGACAGGGCATTGTGGGCGATTAGCAGTGTGGGCTTGGTGGGGTATGAGGCAGCCTGGCCGCAGGAACTTTCGGGCGGGATGAAACAGCGTGTCGGACTGGCGCGGGCACTCGCCGTTGATGCGCAAACGATTCTAATGGATGAGCCGTTCAGCGCGCTTGACCCGCTGATCCGGGCGGATATGCAAGACCTTTTGCTCGACCTGCAAAAACGCCTTTCCAAAACAATCGTCTTTGTCACGCATGATCTGGCGGAGGCCGCCCGGCTTGGTGATGCGATTGCGATTTTGCGCGACGGTGCGCTGGTTCAAGTCGGGACGCCGCAGGAGATACTCCATTCTCCTGCCGATGATTACGTCGCGCGTTTTGTCGCTATCGCCCGCAGAAACGCGCTCAGCCTCGCAGGCTGAACACGCTGAACTCCGGCGCGGGGCTCACCCAATGCTCTTCAAGGCGAAAGCCTGCATCCAAGGCGAGCGCTTCGAACGAAGCCTTGGTGAATTTGTGCGAGTTTTCGGTGTGGAT
>CAIZGT010000267.1 GCA_903932545.1 uncultured Rhodospirillales bacterium | reverse complement strand
GCTGCCCGATACGCCTTTCTCTCCGCTTGATGCACCAGCGCGGCGTGAAGTGCCGACAAACTTGCGCGCAGCGATTCATAATCTTTTAGCACATAGCGGATTTAATATGGCCATTCGCCTCGCGGCGACATTTGGAGGCAAGAATGTTCGGTCTGTTATCCTCTCCCAGCCGTCACAGTTTGGCCGCAAAGCTGGAGGCGATCGACAGATCTCTGGCGACGATCGAATTTGAGCTTGACGGCACCGTCATCACCGCCAACGGGATTTTTTTAGAGGCCACCGGCTACACTCTCAACGAGGTGCGCGGCAAGCATCACAGCATGTTCTGTGAACCCGGCAGCCGCGGAACGCCGGAATATGAGGGGTTTTGGAAAGCGCTGCGGCGCGGCGAAGCCCAAGCGGCAGAATTCCGGCGCTTTGCCAAAGGCGGAGCCGAGGTCTGGTTGCAGGCACGCTACAGTGCAATTCTCGGCAGAAGCGGCAAGCCGGAACGCGTGATAAAAGTCGCCATGGATGTGACGAAGTCCAGAGCTGCGGTTGATGCCGCCAAGGCAGTTCAGAAACACGCGATGGCCCAAACCGCTGACATTTTTGAAGCCAAGGTCGGCTCTTTGGTGTCCATGTTGTCATCTGCCGCGACGGAGTTGGAAGCGACAGCGCAGTCGATGTCCACGACAGCAGAGCAGACAAATCAGAAAGCCGCGACAGTTGCCTCTGCCGCTGGGAATGCCAGCACCGGGGTGCAGACAACGGCTTCGGCGGCTGAAGAGCTTACCGCGTCAATCGCCGAGATCAGCCGTCAGGTGGCGCAGTCCACGGCGATCACGGGAAAGGCGGTCGAGGATGCCCGCCGCACTGATACGATTGTGCGCGCGCTGGCCGAAGCTGCGCAGAGGATTGGCGAGGTTGTTCATCTCATCAACGGCATTGCCACACAAACCAACCTTTTAGCCCTCAATGCCACGATTGAAGCGGCGCGTGCGGGTGACATGGGCAAGGGTTTTGCCGTTGTGGCCAGTGAAGTCAAAAGCCTCGCAGGGCAAACCGCCAAAGCAACCGAAGAAATTGGTGCGCAGATCAGACACATGCAGGATGCCACCGGAGAAGCTGTTCAGGCCATCCAGTCAATCAGCACTACAATTAACGACGTCAACGCGATTGCCGCCAACATTGCTGCTGCCGTGGAGCAGCAAGGTGCAGCCACAGCCGAGATTGCCCGCAACGTGCAGCAAACCGCCGCCAGCGCGGATGAGGTGACGACGACAATTGTGGGGGTGAGTGAAGCGGCGCATTACACGGGCGTTGCATCAGCGCAGGTTCTCAGCGCTGCCAATGAGTTGGCACAGCAGACGAGCCAACTTAGCGGCGAGGTAAACATGTTCTTGGCTGGGGTCCGCGCCGCCTAGACGCTTGCTGCCATTCGCGCTGGTAGTATCACGGCGGCTGGGTGTTTTCCGAGCCTGCCCGCCCGACTTCTCGACCGTTTACGACGTGGATATCGATGCAAATCGACTGACACATTTCCGGTTATCACGAGTGGTGCAGTCGCTCGATCTGCCAGAGTGCTTCGAAATGCGGCCTGTCACCGCGCTGGATCATCAGGCCATCGAGGACGCGCAAGATAGGCGCAAAATCAGCGCTTTCCGCCCGATGCGCTCTGACTGGACGCAATTTGGCCCGAAGCGATTTGGCCAGACGAGGTTTGGCTGGACGCGGT
>CAIZGT010000266.1 GCA_903932545.1 uncultured Rhodospirillales bacterium | reverse complement strand
ACGCCGCCGCACGGATCGCCGCCTCGGTGCGCGACACGCCACGGATCATCTGGGGGAGGATCACATTTTCCAGCGCGGTGAATTCCGGCAGCAGATGGTGAAACTGATAGACAAAACCAATGCGATCGCGCCGGATTGCGGTGCGGCCCGCATCAGGCAGGCTGCCCGCGTCGATCCCGTCGATTAGCACCTGCCCGGAATCCGGCTTTTCCAGCAGGCCCGCCAGATGCAGCAATGTGGATTTGCCACTGCCGGAGGGGGCGACGAGGGCCACGATCTCGCCGGGTCGGAGCACCAGATTGGCACCGCACAGCACAGGCAAATTCTCCTCACCCGAGCGATAGACCCGCCCGACCGCGCGCAATTCCAACGGTTCACTCATTGCGCAATGCCTCCACCGGATCGGTTCGCGCCGCCCGCCAACTTGGGTAGATTGTGGCCAGCAAGGAGAGGCCGATGGCGAGGCCCACCACCTGTGCCACCTCGTGCCATTGCAGCACGGCGGGCAGGCGGGAGAGGAAATAAACCTCGGGGTTAAACAGATTGGTGCCGGAGAGGCGTTCGATGGCGTGACGGATCGCCTCGATGTTGAGGCAGAATACCACGCCGAGCAGCGTTCCCAACAACGTGCCCGCCACGCCGACAAACGCGCCGCACATCAGGAAAATGCACAAAATCGAGCCGGATGAGGCGCCGATGGTGCGCAAGACCGCGATGTCGCGGGTTTTGTCTTTCACCATCATGATCAACGAAGAGACGATGTTAAACGCCGCCACCAGGATGATGAGCGTGAGGATGAGGAACATCACGTTGCGCTCCACCTCCACGGCGGCGAAGAAGGCGTTGTTGTTCTGCGTCCAATCCACCACGCGGACTGACACATCATTGAGCGCGGTGCGAATATTGCGGCCAATTGCGATGGCCTGATCCGGATCGGCGGTGGTGACTTCAATCTGCGTTACGGCATTTTGCATGCGGAACAGGGTTTGTGCGGCCTCACGCGGCATGAACACGAAGCCGGTGTCGGCCTCGTTGAAGCCGACCTGAAACACCGCCACCACCGTGTAGGCTCGCCCGCGCGGGATGGCGCCGAAGGGGGTGGTTTGCATGTCGGGTGCAAAAATTTGCAGGCGCGAGCCGACGCGCAGGCCGGTTTTGTTGGCGAGGCCGACGCCAATCACCACGGCATCATCGCCGGCGAATTTGTCGAGCGAGCCGTCGATGATGTTGCCGGAGACCAGCTTCATGCTGCGCAGATCGGATTGCGACACGCCCCGGATCAGCCCCGCGCTGTAATTGCCGCCGTAATCCGGCTTGAGGCCCGCCGGGCGATCCACCACCGGGATTGCGCCGGTCACACCTGGGACCATGCGGATGCGGGTGGCGAGGGCGTCGTAATCGTTGAGCCCGCCGGATTGGGCATAGATACCAAGATCGCCGTTGAGACCCAAGATTTTGCCAAGCAATTCCTGGCGGAAGCCGTTCATCACCGACATCACGATGATCAACGTCGCCACACCAAGCGCGATGCCGATCAGCGAAAAGATCGCGATGATCGACACGAAGCGTTCTCCCTTGCGGGCGCGAAGATACCGGCCAGCGACCTGGCGCTCGAAGGGTCCGAACATGCGGGGGTTATAGGGGAGTTCGGCGCGGGGGCGAAGGGGGGGTAACGTGAGGGTTTGGTAGGGTGAGATTTCGGAGGAATCCCAGCACCTGTGCCGCCTGCGCGATTGGTGGGGTTGTGTTGCCAACCCATCCTCTGCCTTGTTCGCAGCGGCTTGGGGCAGCCGCATCAGGATTAGCGTTCGTGTTCTTGCGACACGCACCCCATCTCTAAGTTGAGAACCTTGCAACGGAGCCGTGTGCCATGAACGTTCACCTCGACATCGCCTTTCTCCAACCCGCAATCGCGTTGATCGCTGGGCTCCTGATCCTGATTGTGCCGCGATTGTTGAACCTCGTGGTGGCGATCTATCTGATCTTGCTCGGCGTCTCTGGGCTTTGGCCGCATCTGTTGCGCTGAGCGCGGGTTTGTT
>CAIZGT010000265.1 GCA_903932545.1 uncultured Rhodospirillales bacterium | reverse complement strand
TACCTTGGGAAAAGGGAAAATTATCACAAATTCTTCGGGTGGATTAAAAGCTTGTGGTCATCCGGTGGGAGCTACAGGAATAAAACAAATAGTTGAGCTGGTGGAGCAACTCAGGTGGGAGGCAGGAGAAAGACAAGTTGCAAATGCGAGAATAGGACTATCTCATAATGTTGGTAGCCCGTGGATGCGCTCGGGCGCGTTGAAAATCGTGACGCTGTCGGGCCGGGCCAAGCAGATGAGCGCCATATCGTGAATACGGGCACGTTCTACAGCCAATGACGTCGGTGCCGAAATCGCAACCAGCGTGTGAGCCCCGTAGATCGCGGCTTTTTCCACCATTTCAAACGAACAGCGGCTTGTGATGATCATAAAGCCATCCCGCGCGGCATGGTTGCCACGGGCCAACGCGCCGATGAGCTTGTCGAGCGCATTGTGTCGGCCAACATCCTCCCGCACCGCAACAAGTTCACCAGCCAGATTTGCAAACGCCGCTGCATGGACGGCGCGCGTTGCCAAATTGAGCGGCTGATGCCCCGGCAGCGCAGCAACGGCATTTTCAATGGCCGCAAAGCTGACAGGCGAAACCTCAAGCTTTGCTTGTGCGGATGGTAGGCTCGCGAGATCGTCAATCCCACACAAACCACAGCCGGTTCGCCCGCTGATGGCGCGCGCGCGTGACAAATGCCGCTGCATCTTGTCCGAGGCAAGCGAGATATGCAGGCGTAGCCCGCGCTCGGCAGGCTCGATGCGAATGTCGCGAATGTCAGATGCAGACTCGATGATGCCTTCGGTCAGGCTAAACCCGACTGCAAAATCATGCAGGTCGTCCGGGGTTGCCATCATCACCGCGAACGGAACAGACGAATAAACAAGATTGATCGGCGTTTCCACGGGCACCGCCCGCTGCACATCAGCAAGCGCCCCGGGGTGGTAGGTTGCCACCACCCCAAAGACGTGTTGCGACGGCGTGATGTTATTCGGCTGCATCAGCAAAGCCGGAGGCAATCTTACGTAGCGAGAACCCGGTCTCGCGATCCTGCTCTTGCCAATCTGAATATTGATTGGTGCGCCGAATTTCGACGGCCGTCACTTTGTATTCCGGACAATTGGTGGCCCAGTCCGAATTCTCGGTGGTGATCACATTTGCCCCGGAATTGGGGAAGTGGAACGTCGTATAGACGACGCCCGGCTGCATGCGCTCTGAGACTTTGGCGTGCATCGAGACCTCACCCTTGCGGCTTTGCAGCGAGACAAGATCGCCATCGCGAATGCCTCGGTGTTCGGCATCAAACGGATGGATCTCGAGAACATCCTCTTCATGCCACTGGCTGTTCTCCGTCCGACGCGTCTGCGCACCGACGTTGTATTGCGAAAGGATCCGGCCTGTGGTGAGCAACAGCGGGAAGTTCGGGCCCGCGCGTTCTTCCGTCGGCACGTACTCGGTGAGCATGAACTTGCCCTTGCCGCGCACGAACTGATCGATGTGCATGATCGGCGTTCCCTCCGGGGCCTTGTCGTTGCAAGGCCACTGGATGGAATTCAATTCATCAAGCCGTGCATAGCTCACACCCTTGAACGTCGGCGTGAGGGCTGCAATCTCATCCATGATTTCGCTGGGATGCGCATAGGCCATGTTGTAGCCGAGCGCTTCGGCAAACTTTACCGTCACTTCCCAATCGGCAAGTCCCGCCATCGGGCTCATCACTTTGCGCACGCGGCTGATGCGGCGCTCGGCATTGGTGAACGTGCCATCCTTTT
>CAIZGT010000264.1 GCA_903932545.1 uncultured Rhodospirillales bacterium | reverse complement strand
GGGCGGTTGCAGGAGGCGGGCTGTTATATCCGGCCCAACGGCAGCACCGAAATGGTGGGGCTGTTCGCTGATCCGGCTGAGGGCGGGTTCAATTGGGATCGGGACGTGGCGTATTGTTCCGGTGCTGCGCTGATGCTGCGGCGTAAGCTGGTGGGCGCGGCGTTGTTCGACCCGGCATTCGCGCCCGCGTATTGCGAGGATGTGGATTTGTGTCTGAGATTGCGGGCACAGGGGCACCGGATTGGTTATGTGCATCGCGCCGTGGTGGTGCATCACCTCTCCGCCTCCAGTTCCCCTGAGAGCGAGACGCGCCGCTTGCAGCTTGCCGCGCGCAATCAGCAGCGGCTTGTGCAAACTTGGGGCGAGACGTTGGCCGCGATGGATCGGGTGCGGGTGCTGGCGTTCTTTCTGCCGCAATTTCACCCCACGCCGGAGAATGATCTGTGGTGGGGGCGCGGCTTCACCGAATGGACCAATGTGGCGCGGGCCCAGCCGAGCCATGCGGGCCATTATCAGCCGCATCTGCCCGCCGATCTGGGCTTTTATGATCTGCGCCTGCCCGAGACGTTGCGCGCACAAGCAGCGCTGGCCGCGCGTTATGGCGTGGAGGGGTTTGTGATGTATCACTACAATTTCGGCTCCAAGCGCCTGCTCGACAAGCCGTTGCACATCCTGCGCACCAATCCGGATATCGACGTGAAATTTTGCCTGTGTTGGGCAAATGAGAACTGGACGCGGCATTGGGATGGCGGGCCGCGTGAGGTGCTGGTGGAACAGCAATATGACGCGCTCACCCTGGCCTCGGTGATCGAGGATGCCATCGATGCGGCCCGCGACACACGCGCGATCACGGTGGATGGGCGGCCGCTGTTTCTGGTCTATCGCCCGATCAGCCTGCCCGACCCGCGCGGTTTTGCCGCGCTGTGCCGCGCCCGGTTCGCTGAGGCGGGGTTTGCCGGGGTTTATTTGGCGTATGTGGAGAGCATGGAGGTGGTGGAGACCGAAGCGACGCCCGAACGCCTGGGCTTTGATGCCTGCGTCGAGTTTCCGCCGCATCGGCAATCGGTGGCGCAGAGTGCGCCGGCCGAGGTGATCAAGCCGGGCTGGTCGGGGTATCGGTTTGACTATGCCCGCACCGCGCAGGGCTATGTGTGTCGGCCAAGTGCGCCGTTTGTGCGTCATCCGGCGGTGTTTCCAAGTTGGGACAACACGCCGCGCCAGCCGCGCCAGGGCAGCAGCTTTGATGACGCGAGCCCGGAGGCGTTCCGCATCTATGTCGAGGCGAAAATCGACGAAATTCGGGCGTTTCACAGCGGTGAGCAGCGGCTGTTGTTTGTCAATGCGTGGAATGAATGGGCCGAGGGCGCGCATTTGGAACCCGATAGCGGCTATGGCCATCGCTGGCTCGAAGCCCTGCGCGCGGCTCGTGATCGACAGGCTTGGGCATGAAGGTGACGCTGATTGGCCATCCGTGGTCACCGATTGGGATGGGCGCGCAGCTGCGCAGCCATATCACCGCGCTGGCGTCGGTGCAGGTGCAGCCGCAGGTCTATGACATTTTCCGCTTCGCCACCCGCGCGGACCCGGCTTATGCCCGCTTGCTCGCTGGGCGCGAGGTGGAGGCGGTGGGGGATGGGGTGCGGATTTTTCACCTCAATGGTGATGATATCGACGATGCGCGCGCGGCGTTTGCGGAGCGGAGGTTTGACTGGCATGGCGGGCGCAACATTATCGTCCCAGCCTGGGAATTGCCGGTCTATCCGGCGGTGTGGGCGGAGAAATTGGCCGCGTTTGATGAGGTTTGGGCGCTGTCCGGCTTTATCCAGCAATCGCTCGCGGTGGCGGGAGTGCAGAGTTATCTGATCGGCCAGTCCGTCGAGCCGGAGGACGGGCCGCTGCTGCCGAGGCGGCATTTCGGTATTCGTGAGAGTGCGTATGCGTTTCTGCTGGCGTTTGATTTGACCTCGTATTCCCGGCGCAAGAACCCCGAGGCGGTGCTGGAGTTCTTCAAGCGGCTGGTGGCGGCGGATCCGTTGGCGGATTTGCAACTTGTGCTGAAGGTCAAGCAGGGCGAGTTCGGCGCGCCGGATTGGGCGCGGGCGTTTCAGGCGCAACATGCGCTGCCGGGGAAGTTGGTGCTGCTGGATCGTCCGCTCGATAGCCTCGGGATGCGCAGCCTGATGGCGGCGTGTGACTGCTTCGTGTCGCTGCATCGCGCGGAGGGGTTCGGGCGCGGATTGGGTGAGGCGATGGCGTTGGGGCGGCTGGCGGTGGGGACGGGTCCGAGGAGGACGACAACTAGGGGAACGACGTTAAGGACGACGAGGAAGATTCGGAGGATAACGGGAGGGCCTCGCTGCTGGGGATGCCGGTCTGGCCGCCGGCCTGTGGCACCAAGGCCTGACGGCCGCCGCAGTCGGCTACCACCTGCTGGGCGTGAGGGACGAGCGCGTGCGCAGTCTGCTGCCGCCCGAAGAGGAGTATTCGCTCGAGTACGAACTGGCGTGGGCGCCGGGGACGGACCCGTGGCCGCTCATCGTGTGCGGCCACAGCGGCGACCGTGTGGGTGGCACCGAGGGCCAACGGCGGTCCTTCGCGACAGGGCCGCCGCCACGCCTCTTGTCCTGGAGGGCGCGGCGGCGGCAGGGACATCGATCCAGGACAGAGAAGAGCGGCGACCGGTCCGCTTGCGCGCGCTCTACGCGGTATCGGGCAACGCCGTCCGCGTCGCAAAAAGCGGACTTAATTTGCCCACGTACCTGCTCACCACCAAGCGCGACCCGGCCTTCCGCGGTTGCTTCATCCTGGAGAACTGCTGGGCAGTTCAGCTGTCGTCCGACATGCCGCCCAAGGGGACGTTTGCAGCGCTGGAGGACGACGGGCTTCCGCGAGGAGCACCAAACGCGCGATTTGATAGAATTCTGTGAGGCTGTCGCTGCCAATGCTGCCATTGCCGCTACTGGTGCCGGCGATGACAATTGATGAAAATGTAATAAAATCACACGGAAATCACGAAGAGAAGTCGAGCCCTACTTTTCATGAGAGGTGGTGTAGTAGAGTTCATACAACTTGTAGAATTAGAAAAACCTCTCTC
>CAIZGT010000263.1 GCA_903932545.1 uncultured Rhodospirillales bacterium | reverse complement strand
GCGGCGGCCGCGGAGGCGGCCGACGCCCTGGCGGCTCTCTGCGAGAGGCGCTCCGAGGCCGTCCCGACAGCGGCCGTCGGGCTCATCGCCCTCGCCAAGGGCGAGAGGCCCTCTGGGCGGCCCGGCGAGGCGTCCGGACAAGCGCGAGCCTTGGTGATCGATGATGCTAAGATCAATATCTGACGCCTCGGCCGTGATATGGGCGTCGGTGATGAACAATTCTGTTGGGCGCGGTGTGAAGCCTGATCCATCTGCGAAACGGACGCCGACAAGGCTGCCCACCCCACCCGCAATCGTTGCTGACTGCCAGCCTCGTTCAGCGACAATACCGCACAGCGCCTTTTCGAAATCCAATCCAGGACGAAGACGCACTGCCACTCCATTCACGTTTCTAGCGTCAGTCAAAGTTGAAGCTACCGGGCCCAGAAGATTGAAATTGACCTCAGTGTCTTGTTGCGTCTCAAACGCCGCCCCGTCCAGCACCCATGCTTCGACGCCGATCGGTGATGAGACCATCGCCTGATCCGGCAGCACATGACCACCCGATGTCTGCCCATCCGCGTGCGTCCAGAACCCGTGGCAATGCAACCAGGGCGCGCCATTGCGACGACCAAAGGTCATGCTTGCACATTCAAGTTGACTCTCTCCATTGGGGGAAAACGTGTCGCTGTAGAACGCTGCGTGTTCGGGCGAGCGCGCGTAATCGGGCCAGACATAATGCATCGGCCCGAACCCGCCACCCCTCAACCGCAGGGTCGCACCAGCGCATCTCGGCAACGCCAGGGCGACAGCATCCACAAGCGTGCGGCCCGGCTTTAACACCGCTTCAACACGCCGCACATGGCATGGCACCGCGACAATACGGGGGAAGATTGCTGTGCCGGGTTGGATCACCCTGCCCTGTTGGTCGAGCTTCATCGTCATATCCCGATCTTGACTATGCCGGGGCCAAGGGCAAGCTCTTGTGCATGACAAACAATCCCTTCTTCGCCCCCTCGCCCGTGCCACTTGGCGTTCCCGCTTTTGCTTTGATCCAGCCTGAGCATTATGCCCCCGCGCTGACGGAAGCGATGGCGCGGCATCGCGCCGAGATTGAGGCGATCGCCAACAATCCTGAACCGCCAACTTTCGCCAATACAATCGAAGCGTTGGAGCGCAGCGGCCACATGCTCGGAGAAGTGGCGGGGGTTTTCTTTAATCTGAACTCCGCCAACGGCTCTGAAGCCACCCGCGCCGTCGAACGCGATTTCGCGCCAAAACTGGCGCAGCACGGCAGTTATGTTGGCCTCCATCCTGGCTTGTTCGCCCGTGTCGCTGACCTCTTCGCCCAGCGGGACTCGCTTGGACTCGATGCGGTGCAGATGCGCCTCTTGGAGCGCAAATATCTGGGCTTCGTGCGCAAAGGTGCAGCGCTAGACGATGCGCAACGCGCGCGGATGGAAGCGATCTCCTCACGCCTTGCCGTGCTGCACACCGAGTTTGGTCAGAACGTGTTGCATGACGAACAGGATTGGTCGCTCCCACTGACTGAGGCCGATTTGTCTGGTCTGCCGGATTTCGTCGTTGAGGGGGCAAAGCATGCCGCTGAAGCACGGAAGCTGGGTGGCTATGCCATCACCCTATCGCGCTCGCTGATCGAACCTTTCTTGAAATTCTCGCCACGCCGCGACCTGCGTGAGACCGCCTATCGCGCCTGGATCGCACGCGGCACGCATAAGGGCCCACACGACAACACCGCGATTATCCCTGAGATCCTGGCTCTGCGGCGGGAGCAGGCGCAGTTAGATCG